>JASEHM010000024.1:3875-8902 GCA_030018895.1 Candidatus Omnitrophota bacterium | reverse complement strand
TTGAAAAACCGAATCTCAAAATGCATTTACCGACGATGCATATGCTCTAATTTGGACACGTATGATTGTTTATGTTATTGAATCTTATATCCCAGCACCTAAATATTTAATATTAATCCCCTTGACGCCTTCCAACAGCCTCCAGCAATCAAGAAAAATAACTTTCTTGCTTAGTTTCCTAAAATTTATCTTCTTAAATTCCTGCCAGGGCACGGCAATGAGCGCTAAATCTGCATCCTTTATACAATCATCAGCATCCTTAGCATACCTTACCATATCTCCTAAGACGCCGCGCACATTTTCTAAGGCCTGCGGGTCATATACGCTCACCCTATATCCTTCGCTTACTAAAACCTGGGTGATGTTGAGCGCCTGAGAATCTTCTATAATAGGAGTATTAGGTTTATAAGACAGGCCCAATACCGCAATTCTGATTTTGCCTTTATCACTCTTAAATCCACCTAAAATTTCATGAACCCTTTTAATAAGGCGCGTTACCTGATCACGGTTCACCTCATCAACCATCTCAGCTAACTTTGCCTTAATCTCAAGCCTGCGCGCAAAAGCGCTAAAGGCAACATTGTCGCGCGGAAAGCACGGGCCGCCATAACCTAGGCCCGGACGGATATATTTAGCGCCAATACGCGTATCTAAGCCAAGCGCAGATGCAATAACATTTGCATCCGCGCCTTTTACTTTTTCGCAAATTGCCGCAATAGAATTGGCAAAGGTAATCTTTGTAGTCACATAGCAGTTAAGCGCAATCTTGGTAATCTCTGCGTTTAAAGGAGACATTCTGGCAAAGCGCGGCTTATTCTCGCAAACCCTATTATAAATATCTTCAAGCATATCCCCGTCTTTCTTGCTTATTTCGCCAATAAGCAAAAAATCCGGATTAAGAAAATCATGAAGGACGCTACCAAGGGCAATAAATTCAGGATTATAGGCAATGCCAAAATCCTTGCCGCAAATTTTGCCTGATGTTTTCTCTAACATAAACTTAACAACAGTCTCAACTGTCTGAGGCATTACTGTTGAAGTTACCACCACTAAATGATAGCTTTTCTTCTTTCTTAATGCCGAACCGATTTTATGCAAAGACTTCTCAAGATAATCATTAGAGAAACTACCATCAGCAAGGCTTGGTGTTGCCACCACAATAAAGGTGATATCGGTCCTAAGAATCGCCTCGCTATAATCAGAGGTCGCGCGCAAACTACCTTTTACTTTTTTGAGCAATTCATCCAAACCTGTTTCGTCAATCGGAGAAATACCTTTATTTATTTTATTTATCTTATCAATATCAATATCTACCCCGATTACCTTAAAACCCTTAGAGGCAAAACAGACAGCGCTACATAAGCCTAGCTTACCCAAACCCACAACAGAAATATTTGGTAACAGTTCAGCTTCCGGAAGTTCTCGCCTCCCGTTTTTGTCATGCCCGTGAAAACGGGCATCCATTTTGTCATACCCTGGATTCCCGCTGGAGTTTACCCCCGTGAAAACGGGGGCGGGAATGACACCCTGATTTACTTCTGAACGCTGAACTGTTACAATTTTTTTCATTAGCCTTCAAACCTCTTTAAAATTAATGAAGAATGTATTCCTGAGAATCCGCTGCTTGTTTTAATGATTGTATTTACTTTTTTCTGGCGCGCCTGATTAGGGATATAATCCAGGTCGCAGCGAGGGTCTTTTTCTTCCTGATTTATCGTCGGAGGAAGGATGTTTTTTTGAAAAATCATGGCGCAAACCACTAATTCTACAGCATTAGCTGCTGCCAGGGGATGGCCGATCATTGATTTTAAGGAGCTCATTGGCAATTTATAGGCATAATCATCAAATACCATTTTGTAGGCAGAGGTTTCAAATATATCATTCATACGGGTTGATGAACCATGAGCGTTAATGTAATCAATATGGGTTGGTTTAAGGCAGGCATCTAAAAGCGCAAGATTTATACAGTTTGCCATAGCAGTTCCGTCTGCTGGCAGGTCTGTCATATGAAAGGCATTACAGCTTGTGCCAAAACCAATTACTTCAGCATAAATAGGAGCATTGCGTTTTAAGGCATGGTTCAATTCTTCTAATATTAGTATGCCGGCGCCTTCAGATAAAACAAAGCCATCCCGTTTATTATCAAATGGCCGGCTGGCGCCTTCTGGATTTTCATTGCGGCTGGATAAAACATTTACTACGTCAAATGCGCCAAAGGTAATCGGGGTAATCGGCGCCTCTGCTCCGCCGCAGATCATAATATCCTGCTCTCCGTCCTGAATAGTCTCAAGCCCAAAACCTAAAGAATCAGTTCCGGCAGTGCAGCCTGTGGATAAGGTATTACAAATACCTTTTAAGCCGTATTTTGCGCTGATTTCTATTGACGGCGTATTAAACATAGCTGCGTCGTATAAATCAGGCCGTACCTTTAAGGGGTCAATGGGGTTTTTCCCGTCATTGGTAACTAAGGCGAATTCCTCTTCCATATATTTTGTTCCGCAAATAGCATTAGCCAGGCAAACCCCTAGCCGGGTAAGGTTGAGTTTAGAAAAATTGAGATTACTATCTTTAACTGCTTCATTTGTTGCTGCTACTGCAAACTGGACGTATCTATCCATACGCATAGCATCTTCATGCGTAAGCCCAAGTTCAAAAGGATTAAAATCCCGCGCCTCTGCAGCTATTTTAGTGTTAAATAAAGAAACGTCAAAACCATCAACACGTTTGACTGCGGAAACCCCTTCAGACATTGCTTTCCAAACATTATCCTTGCCTATGCCATTAGGAGAGATTACGCCGATGCCGGTAATAACCACTCGCCGCTTATTCATATATTAATTAACCATGTAGACCCCCGCGGTCTACATGGTGGTTTCTACTCTGGTTACTTTAAGTACAATATTTCCCCCATCCGGACAAGTAACCGTATCTATGGAATCCGGATTTTCCATAAAGAAAAACTTTGCTCCGAAATTAAGGGCAAAAAGCGCAGGGAATGCGCAATGAAAAGCTGCGCCGCAGAATCCAGGAATACATTTTAAGCCTTGCGTCTCCCATTTGTCCCCTATCTTATAGCCAAAAGCGCATTTCCCCTTAGCTTTTACTACCTCAATTATCATTTTTTTAGGATTAGGCCATTTATAATTTTGGTCTTTAGGAATAAATTGCGCTTTTCCTTCTTTATCCAGGATCTCTGCCTTAAATTCTAATTTTCCACCATCAGGACAGGTTACCTTAAGCGATCTCTGATTATCCATAAAAGGAAATGTTGCTGCAAAACTTAAGGCATAAATCACTGGAAAAAGCGCATGCGCAAGGCCGAGGCAGAAGAATTCCGGCGGATGCGTAAAATCCTTCAAAATTAGTTCATCACCTATCTTATAACCGTGATAACAATGGCCGAGTACGCTGGTGACTGTAAGTTTTAATTTCGGAAAAGGAGTATCAATCATGTGTTATCGTCCTGTTTTTTTTCATTATTGTCCGACTCACTTCTCTCTTGTCATTGTCCGGCTTGACCGGACAATCCATGAATCTGGTAACATTTCAGCAATTCTTCCCTGCTAAAAAACCTTTTTGTCTGTTCTACCTGATGCACCATTTCTACTAATCTTTTATTTAAAGGCGCCTTTAGATTGTTTTTTTCTGCCAAAGAGATGAACTCGCCATTTATATAATCTATTTCTGAAGGCTTGCCTCTTTTTATGCTTTGCAATATTGAACCGTATAAAGGCTCTTTGCTTAAATTTTGCATTATGCCGCTAAATATCTTTGCTGCTTCAATTGCTGGCAGAGAAGTTAATTTCTTGATGCGCTCAACCGGAAAATCCGGTAAGGAAACAAGCCTTATCCCTGCTGCGTTCATTATATTTAACCCTTCTCTCCATATCTCGATGCTAATTAGACTGGTATTTATATCTGAAAATGTTTCTTGCATGCTTATGCCCAAAATCGCCGGAATGCAATTGTTGGCGTTTACAAAAATCTTAACAGCCTTCATCCCTTTTATATCTTCAGTAACAATAGTAGGAAAAATTTGATCAAAGATTTGGCTTACCTTAATTGCCTTTTCATCCACTTTCTCAAATATTCTGCCGATAATCCAGGGGCCTTCAAAATTATGCGTTACCTTAGCCGGTTCCAAATAAGTTGCGCCAAACATTACAATGCTTGAGATGATATTTTCTTTGGGGACATACCTTGCAGTTAAATCATCCGCGCAGATTCCGTTTTGCGTAGTTACAATAAGCGTTTTTTTAAGAAAATCTAAATTATCTCCTACTGCTTTTTTTATATCCTGCGTCTTTATGCTTAGAATTGCTAAATCCGGCGCATAATTTAATTTATCGGCAGTATCAATCTTAATATTAAAATTACCTCGGACGCCTGAGATTTGCAATCCATTTTCTTTGATTGCGTTAACTGAATCCTGTTTCCCAACCAAAGAGACATCCGCATCTTTTAATTTTAGATAGCCGGCAATTAAATTACCAATTGCTCCCGCGCCTATTATTGCAATTTTCATTTTTTCTGCGTAGTTTTGCGTTAATTTTTGCGTAGCTCCGTGATTTTAGGGAAGCTGTATTTTTTATAGTCAAAACCCGTTTGCTCTAGTAGCCTTACCATCATGCTGTAAAATGGAGAAGGCACATCAGAAAAAAAAGCCGCTAATACATCCTGTTCTTGAATCTGTTGACTGTTTCTTAGAAGCGCATTCTCCTCAGCTTTTTTAATTACCGTCTCTTCAGTAATGCGCCGGTGAAAAATAGGGATTTTAGAAATGAATAATTTAAATTTTTCTTTTGTGTTAATATCCCAGTCCATATTCAATCACTCGTGTCCAAATTAGACGTTACTTATCGACGCGAAATGTATTTTAAGATATCAAATTTGTCATACCCGCGAAAGCGGGTATCCAGATTTTTTCTCGTCGTGGATTCCCGCTTAAAGATTGCGGGAATGACACTCTGGTAGCTAATTTGGACAGCAATGATGCTATAATAGTTAGTGTTGCAAAAGTAAATCTT
>JASEHM010000024.1:1131-3865 GCA_030018895.1 Candidatus Omnitrophota bacterium | reverse complement strand
CCCGCTTAAAGATTGCGGGAATGTCACTCTGGTAGCTAATTTGGACAGCAATGATTGATAATTGTAAAACTAATAAATGAAGCTCCTTCCCGCTATAGGCGGGGTGGTTTTGCGGCCGCGAATATATAAACGCTTTAACGCGAATAAACGCTAATTTTAAACGAATAAACGCCAATTCGGATATTCGCGTTTATTCGCAATAAATTCGCGTTCATTCGCGTCTCATAACTCTTATTTTGTAGATAAGGTAGTATATGATATATATCGTACATCAGCGAAGTACGATGTACGAAAAACAAACGACGAATTATGGATAGGCAAAAAACCATTGCAAAAGAGATAAGTATAAGCGGCATAGGCTTACATACAGCATGCAAAGCAAATATTCTGTTTAAGCCTGCAGTCTGCGACAGCGGTATTAATTTTATCCGCGTTGATTTAATAAATAAACCAATAATTAAGGCATCTGTTGAAAACTTGTTTTTTTTAAACAGTTCATCCCCATCATCCTCTGGCGGCCTTAAGGATGTTTTATCTGCTGTGGGTTATTCTGCAAGGCATACCTGTATTGGAAAAGATGGAGCCCATGTACAGACTGTTGAGCATCTTATGGCGGCGCTCTTTGGTTTGGGAATAGATAATATTATTATAGAAATTGATAACAATGAAGTCCCTGGTTTAGATGGCAGCAGTTTGGCTTTTTTTGAATTATTAAAAGATTCAGGAATACAAGAACAGGATAAACAGCGCCGTTTATTTTCTATAAAAGAACCACTTTATGTACAAGAAGGCTCTTCTTCTCTTGTAGCCTTGCCTTCCAGCGAATTTAAGATTTCTTATGCATTGGATTATAAACACCCTTCTCTTCCAATAGAGTTTTTAGAATTGAGTTTAAATAGCGATGTGTTTGGGGTTGAACTTGCTCCTAGCCGTACATTTTGCCTCCAAGAAGAGGCAGAAGAATTGCAGCGGCAAGGTTACGGCGCCGGGGCAAATTATGAAAATACTTTAGTTGTAGGTAAGGCCGGCGTGATTAAGAATAAACTGCGTTTTCAGGATGAGTTTATCCGGCATAAAATGTTAGATTTAACAGGAGATTTGTATCTTCTAGGTTGTCCTATAAAAGCCCATATTATTGCTTTAAAAAGCGGCCATTCTTTGAATATAAAATTAGTAAAAAAGATATGGCAGCAGATGGAAAGATACATCCATGCTGGGATAGGGGCTGGTTGTCATCCCCAAGGAGCAGGGGAATTAGATGTAACGAAAATTATGAAGATACTGCCGCATCGGGAGCCGTTTTTATTTGTGGATAAGATTACCTGTCTTGAACAGGGCCGGCATGCTCAAGGCATAAAAAACGTTACTATAAATGATTATTTTTTTAAAGGCCATTTTCCAGGCAGGCCCGTGATGCCTGGGGTATTGATTATTGAGGCTATGGCGCAGGTAGCCGGAGTAATGATGCTGGCATCTGAAGAAAACCAGGGAAAACTCGCCTTTTTCTTAGCTGCGAATAATATAAAATTTAGAAAGACAGTTGTTCCTGGGGATCAATTGGTTTTAGACGTGGTAGCTGGCAAGATACGGGCAAAAACAGGCCAGGTATCAGCTAAGGCTTATGTTGATGGAAAACTTGTAACAGAAGCAGATTTGATGTTTGCCCTTGTTGAATCGTAATAGATAAATCCATGCAGATACATAAGACGCGAAAGAACGCGAATTTAATACGAATAAACGCAAATGAATCCGAATTAGCGTTTATTCGTTTAAAATTAGCGTTTATTCGCGTTTAAGTAGTATTACCTTTATTTAATTAACTATAATGAATAATAACAATAGAGGAGAAATCCATAAGACAGCAATAGTTTCAAAAAAAGCAAAATTAGCCGATGATGTTTTAGTTGGGCCTTATACTTTAATAGGGGATGATGTAATTATTAATAGTTCTGTTAAAATAGGTAGCCATTGCGTGTTTGAGGGTTTTACCTCTATTGGTAAGGGCTGCGAAATTTTTACCGGCTCAGTGCTTGGCAGCCGGCCGCAGGACCTAAAATATAAGGGCGAGAAATCTTACCTGGAAATTGGCGATAATAATATTATCCGGGAATATTGCACATTTAATCCCGGGACAGGAGAAGGTAATAAGACAATTATAGGCAGTAATAACCTTTTTATGGCTTATTCGCATATTGCGCATGATTGTGTAGTGGGAAATAATTGCGTAATTGCTAATAATGGCACCTTGGCAGGCCATGTAACTATTGAAGATGGAGTAGTTGTGGGCGGGTTAGCTGCTATCCATCAGTTTGTCAGAATTGGATTACTTGCTATTATTGGTGGATGTTCTAAGGTTGTGCAGGATATTCCGCCATATTCAACATGTGACGGCCATCCTGCGGTTTTGTATGGTTTAAACCTTATTGGCCTTAGGCGCAGTAATATCCCCGGGGATTCTATAAAACAGCTTAACTACGCGTTCAAAGCGCTTTTTAATTCAGGGGTTACTCTAAAACATGGCCTTGAAAAAATAGAAAAAGAAATAACGCTAACACCAGAGGTTTCTTATTTGCTTGATTTTGTAAAAAAATCCCAGCGCGGCATAGCTCATTCCTGCCGTAAGTGAAGCCACTTAAATTCACATAGTAATTGGGACTGTTGCGAAATGCTATTTTTTGTCATTTTGAGCGAAGCGAAAAATCTCATCAGCATCGAGATTCTTCGGCCTTCGGCT
>JASEHM010000024.1:0-980 GCA_030018895.1 Candidatus Omnitrophota bacterium | reverse complement strand
CCCGCTTAAAGATTGCGGGAATGACACTCTGGCAGCTAATTTGGACAGCAATGATAATAATTTAGTATGGAAAAAATAGGTTTGATTGCGGGCAATAGAAAATTCCCCATCTTGTTTTCTGAGGCAGCAAAGAAAAAAGGTTATTTTGTTGTAGCAATTGCCATAAAAAAAGATACTTCAGCTGCATTAAAAAAAATCGCTGATAAAATTTACTGGCTGGGTTTAGATGAATTTAGCCGTATGTTTGAGATATTTAAGAATGAAGGCATAACAAAGGTAGCTATGGCAGGCCAGGTAAGCCCGAAGAGGCTTTTTAGCAGGGAAATTGAGAAGGACCCGGAACTAAAAAAAATACTTAACAGCATAAAAGATAAGAAAGCGGATACGATATTTGGCGCAATTGCGCAAAAGCTGGCAGAATCCGGTTTTGAATTAATGAATTCAACTGCCTTACTTAAAGAGCTCCTACCTAAAAAGGGGCAGCTTACAGAATGCGAGCCTGATTTTTCTACTTGGGAAGATATATATTTTGGTTACGATTTGGCAAAGGCGCTTGCCTGTTTAGATATAGGCCAGACAGTGGCAGTGAAGAACAAGGCAATAGTGGCAGTTGAGGCCCTTGAGGGCACGGATAATCTTATTCGGCGTTCAGGGCTTATTAGCGGTTCAGGCGTGACTATAATTAAGGTGAGTAAACCTAAGCAGGATATGCGTTTTGATATTCCGGTGGTAGGGTTAAATACTATAAAGAACCTTATCAAGGCAAGGGCAAGATGCCTGGTTATTCAGGCAGATGAGACCCTTTTTATAGACAGGCTTCAGTCGTGTGCGCTTGCGCAAAAAAATCATATTTCTATTGTAGCAATTTAATAAAGACCCTGAAGCCGCCTTTCCGCCGGCTTCAGGGTCAAGGAAAATTGCAAAGCCAGCAATTCCGCAACAACCCCCACCTGTTAGACGATAATTCCGAATAAAATCAA
>JASEHM010000249.1 GCA_030018895.1 Candidatus Omnitrophota bacterium | reverse complement strand
AGAAGGAAGAGTGAAGATTGGAAAAAAATTAAAGGTTACAGAAGAAGTCAGCGTTGCGGAGGAAGAGAAGACTGAGGGGGAAGGCGAGATTGTGAAAGAAGGGAAAATTGTAGAAGAATTAAAGGTTATAGAGGAAATAAAGCCTATGCAGGAAAATAATGCCGCACTTACACAGGCTGAACAATGCCCTTTTAAAATAGAAGATAGGGCTCCAAAGATAGAAAAAGAACTTAAAACTCAGGAAATGGTTTCTCAGCCAGCGGTTGCTGTAATTAGGGCCAAGCCAAGAAAAGGATTTTCGCCGCTTAAGGTTCAATTTTACGGCCACTTGTCTTATTCATTGCCCGGAAAGATTGTTTCCTATTGCTGGGATTTTGGCGATGGAGATACCTCTACAAAGAAAAATCCAATAAATACCTATTTAAGTACTGTTTATGGCATAAGGCAGTATAGCGCTACTTTAAGCGTTAAGGATGATAAGGGCAATATAGGAACTTCAATTGTTGTTATTGAGGTAGAAACTAAATGACCCATTTAACTCAGAAAAGGATCTTAAAGATGAAAAGGAAAGATAAGGTTAAAATTTTAATTAAAGAGCGCCGCAGGTTTATTAGGCATCCTGTATGTTTTCCGCTTACATATAAGGTTATTGCGAAAAACACAAAGTTAAATAGTCTTGAAGAGAAGACAGCTACCCTTAATATAGGTATCGGGGGGCTTTTGTTTCCTGTGAAAAAACCGGTTAAATCAGGGGTTAAAATTTTGATAAAGATGCCGTTTCAGGATAAGGTTTTTAATGTAAAGGCAAGAGTGGCTCATTGCGAAAAAAGCCTTGAGAGTAAACTTTATGATCTCGGGGTTAATTTTTATAGAGTTAAGGATGCCTTTAAAATAAAATTAATAGAGCAGCTTTATCTTATTAGCGAGTTTCGCGATCTCTGGAGTATGCAATTAGGCAAAGAGGTTTCATTAGAAGATGCCTCTCGGGAGTGGATAAAAAGGTATTCTGAACGGTTCAGCAAGATGTATTGGTAAAATATTTAATTGTGCGGCAAGGTAAGAATAAAGGGGACGGTTCTATTTTTCCCTTCAGAAAAATAGCAGAAAAATAGAACCGTCCCCTTGCTTTTAAATTTTTCTGCTGACGTTCCGGGTTTTGGTGTTAGCAATAACCAATATCTATGGACAAATAAGTATTATGGTTTAATACAGAGTTTTTTAGCAACGCATTCATCTTCGCCGCCACGATATATTTTAACCCGTGACTTTCTAATAGACTTAAAAATTTGCCGTCGGAAAATCCGCTGTCCGCC
>JASEHM010000248.1 GCA_030018895.1 Candidatus Omnitrophota bacterium | reverse complement strand
ATCTATGTTCTTTTTAGATCCCTCGACTCGCGGAGTTTATACTGAGCGAAGCGAACGTGCTCGCTCGGGATGACAAAGTAAACGTGCTCGCTCGGGATGACAAAACAATTGTCGTTCGCATAACATGTAATGATATTTCCCCCGTTTACTAACCGATTACTATAGATACAGCCGCATCTACTAAAGCGTCAGAAGCATTAATCTTAGAAATAGGCTCAAACCCCAAACGCATAAGTTTAAGCTTACCAGGGTTTAAGATAAATTCGCATAATTTATCTTTCAATACCTGAGCAGTCAACTCATTATCGTTAATTACAATAGCCAAACCAGTCCTTTTTAGAAAAAGCGCATTTGCCGTCTGGTGCTGGCGGCTAAAAGGATATGGAATAAGCAGAGCGGGAATCTTAAAATACAATAGCTCTGAAATCGTAGTGGCCCCTGCCCTTGAAATTACCAAATCACAAATACTATAGGCATACTGCATTTCTTTTAAAAAACTAAATAATTTAATTTTAATATCTATATCTTTATAGCTATCAGCTAATAAGGCGTAATCTTGTATTCCTGAAATATGAATAACCTGAAGCTTAGGCTTATCAATTAAATCTGCTGTAGCTTCTAGGAAACAGGCATTAATCTTCCTGCTTCCCTGGCTACCGCCCACAACTAAGAGATTAAATTTTCCTTCCTCAAAACCAAAAAAATTCAAGGCAGTTGAACGGGTTGGACAAATTCTTAATTCTTTGCGCAGGGGATTGCCTGTCCATACAACCCTGTCCTGGCTAATCTTTAAAAGGCCCCTGCTTTCTTCAAAAGAAATAGCAGCCTTATCAACAAATTTTGCCAGCAATTTATTTGCCTCACCCGGTATAACATTTTGCTCATGAAGCAACGTCTTAATCCTAAAAAACCAGGCAAACAATACCAAAGGGACAGACTCAATACCGCCAAAACCCACTACAATATCCGGCCTAAATTTGATAATAATAAACAGGCTTTCTAAAATTCCTTTAAAGAGCCGGATTAAGTAATGAAAACTATCGCGAGAAAATTCAAGCTTTAACGGACAAATTGAAATATATTTCACTTCTATGCCGTTACTTGCTATTTTCGCGGCCCTTTTGCTTCTTTCAGGCAAAACCAAAAGCGCATGAGTCCCTTCATATTTTTCTTCCAAGGCCTCTAAGAAACTCAACGCCGGAAATATATGTCCGCCGCTTGCGCCGCTAACAACTAAAATCTTCATATTTACTTAAGCAGTGTGTATAATTCCTTCGTCATTCAGACTCATTGCTGTCCAAATTAGCTACTAGAGTGTCATTCCCGCAATCTTTAAGCGGGA
>JASEHM010000247.1 GCA_030018895.1 Candidatus Omnitrophota bacterium | reverse complement strand
TAGATAATTTGGTTATCTTTATATTTTTCAACGCGTTAATTTTTTCTATTGCCAACCTTATATTTTTTCTTCTATTGCCTAAATTTGAGCCAATACCTAAGTAACAAATTACCATTTCAATTTTTTTAGGCGCTTCAGCGCCTCTATTATTCTCTCTCCAGGCACAGTAAGCGTCATACGGATATAGCCTTCTCCGTATTTACCAAAACCCACGCCAGGAGTAACAATAATATCTGCTTTTTCTAAAAGAAAATTAGCGAATTTTATGGAATCCATACCTTTGGGAGTCCTTATCCAAAGATAAAAAGCAGCTTTTAGCGGTTTTATTTGCCAGCCTAAAGACTTAAGGCCCTGCATCAAGATATCGCGCCTTTCCTGATAAATCCGGCACATATTTTCTGTGTCTTCCTGCTTCCCTTCTAACGCCGCAACACCTGCTAATTGAATCGCAGAAAATATTCCGGAATCCAGGTTAGATTTTACCTTGGCTAACGCCAAGATCAAATCCTTATTGCCGCTCGCCCAGCCTAAGCGCCAGCCTGCCATATTATAAGTCTTAGATAAAGAATGAAACTCTATTGCTACATCCCTAGCGCCTTCAACCTCTAGGAAACTCACTGGCTTATAACCGTCATAGGCAATCTCAGAATAGGCCAGGTCTGAAATAACAATAATTTTATTTTTAATAGCAAATTTAACAATATCTTTATAAAATCCCTCTTCTGCAACAGCTGCCGTAGGGTTATTAGGATAATTAATATAGATTAGTTTTGCTTTTTTAAGAATACTCAGAGGAATTTTTTTAAGGTCAGGCAAAAAAGCATTTTCCTCTCTAAGCGGCATAAGATACGGCCTTGCCCCAGCAAGAATTGTCCCAGCCTTATAAGGCGGATAACAAGGATCCGGCACCAAAGAATAATCGCCCTCATTTAAAAATGCCAAAGGAAAATGCGCAATTCCTTCCTTAGAACCGATTAAAGGTAAAATTTCGGTTTCTGGATCAAGGCCGACATTAAAACGCCTTTTATACCAATCTGAAATTGCCTTGCGCAAACAAGGCATTCCCTGATCCAAGGCATAATGGTGATTAGCCGGGTCGCAAGAGGCTTTATGCAACGCCTCAATAATATGCTTTGGCGTAGGCTGATCAGGGTCTCCTATTCCAAAATCAATAATGTCCCTACCTTCTAACCGCGCCTTTCTTTTTGCCTTATCTATCTCTAAAAAGAGATATGGCGGTAATCCTTGTAATCTCTTAGATAGCTTAAACATATTTTATCTGTGTAACGCATACGTGTCCAAATTAGAGCATATGCATCGTCGGTAAATGCATTTTGAGATTCG
>JASEHM010000246.1 GCA_030018895.1 Candidatus Omnitrophota bacterium | reverse complement strand
TTTATCTTAACGGTAGTTCTTCGTTCAAAAAAGGACTTATTGCGGAATTCTTGAATCTGTCATCCCAATCTTGACATCCTGCTAAAAATGTGATAAATTTGGGTATTATGATAGAAGAAATCGAAAGGCTTAAAAAAGAACTTGAGCGCACAAAATATGAATTAGGCATTCTTTATGAAATCTCCAATGCCATGCGCACCACGCTCAAATTAGATGAAATCCTTTATATTATCCTTACCGGAGTAACCGCGCATCTGGGGTTAGGATTTAACCGGGCAGCACTTTTCTTTGTCAACGAAAAGGAAAAAATTATTGAAGGAAAACTAGGTGTAGGCCCGGAAACAGCAGAAGACGCAGACCGCGTCTGGACACAGATTGAAGAAGAAAAAAAGAACATGGATGACTTAATCAGCGTCTCTGGGTTTGCAGCAGAAACAGGATTTAATAAGCAGATTTGCCACTTTAAATTATCATTAGAGGAGCCCAGCGACGGATTTATTGCCCTATGTGTTTTTGATGGAATGCCGCTGCACTTAACAAAAGAAGCACTGCAAAAATATGCTCATGATCCTACAATACAGCTGCTAAAAAGCAATGAACTGGTAGTTGTCCCATTAAAATCAAAAGATAAGGTAAACGGCCTGATTTTAGCGGATAATTTCGTGACAAAAAAACCCATTACAAAAGAAGACATACGAATGTTAACGATGCTGGCAAATCAAGCAGGCCTGGCTATAGAAAACTCACAACTTTATGAAAAAACTGTTATCCGTTCCCATTCGGATTATCTTACCAGCCTCTGGAATCACGGTTATTTTCAGTTCATGCTTCAGGCAGAATTAGAAAAGGCAAAGGCAGCCTCCTCCCCTCTTAGCCTGCTTATGCTAGATATAGATGATTTTAAAATACACAATGATGCCTTAGGCCATCAAATAGGAGATAATATATTAAAAGAATTTGCCTTGGCAATAAGAAATCAATCCCGTAAAATGGATTATGTCTGCCGTTATGGCGGAGAGGAATTTACCATAATCCTTCCTCACGCAGAAAAAAAAGAGGCGTTCCTAATTGCTGAACGCCTTCGGCTTGATATTGAAAAATACCCCTTTAGTAAAGAAACTGTTCTGCCTAATAAAAAACTAACTGCTTCCCTTGGAATTGCCTCTTTTCCTGAAAACGGCTCATCCTGCGCTGAGCTAATCTCCTTCTGCGACAAAATGCTTTATCAGGCAAAACACAAAGGAAAAAATATTACCTGCTGTTACTAAGCTGCGCATTACCTCCTGCTTTGCCGATTAATTAAATAATTCCACTCGTGTCCAAATTAGACGTTACTTATCAACGCGAAATGTATTTTGAGATATC
>JASEHM010000245.1 GCA_030018895.1 Candidatus Omnitrophota bacterium | reverse complement strand
TTTTTCGTCATTGCGAGGAGCGAACGAAGTGAGCGACAAAGCAATCTCCGACGGTGATAGAGATTGCTTTGTCCTGCACCATACGGTGCAGGACTCGCAATGACGGTGTTTTTGTCATTTTGACACAGTCTGCTATCAGACGCGGGCTTTAAATCATAAGTTACGAATTTACCTTCTGCAATAACCTCTCTAACGGCATTTTCTAATCTTTCCGCTGCTTTATTTTCCCCAATATGCTTAAGCATTAAGGCGCCGGATAAAATCATTGCCACAGGATTAACCTTATTCATACCTTTATATTTCGGCGCTGAACCATGCACTGCCTCAAACACAGCTATGCCATCTCCGATATTAGCGCCAGGTGCAAGCCCAAGCCCTCCTACAAGGCCAGCGCACAGGTCAGAGATTATATCACCGTAAAGATTAGGCAGAACCAAAACATCAAAATTATGCGGCTTCTGAACCAGTTGCATAGCCATATTGTCTACTATTACATTTTCAAAAACTATTTTGCCTTCATAATCTTTAGAAACTAAACGCGCAGTCTCCAAGAATAAACCATCAGTAAATTTCATTATGTTTGCCTTATGCACTGCGGTAACCTTCCTGCGGTTATTTCTTAAGGCATACTCAAAGGCAAACCTGATTATTCTTTCTGAGGCATATTTAGAAATCGGCTTTATAGAAATACCTGAATCAAGCCGAATCTTCTTTTTGGAATATTCGCCTATTTTGGCGATAATACCCTTTGTCTCCTCCTTGCCCTCTTCAAATTCTATCCCCGCATATAAATCTTCGCTATTCTCGCGAACTACTACTAGATCTATATTTTTATAGAAACTATTTGCCCCGGGATAAGATTTCACAGGACGCAGGCAGGCATATAAATCCAGGGCCTGCCTGATTGCCACATTCACAGAGCGAAAACCGCTCCCCACAGGAGTGGTAATCGGCCCTTTTAAGGCGACTTTATTTTTTTTTACAGAGAGCAGTGTATCTTCCGGAAGCAAATCGCCAAACTCCTCTAAAGCTGCTTCTCCTGCAAGCCTTTCTTCCCAATCAATATCTACGCCAGTTGCCTCAATACATCTTCTTGCCGCAGAAACAACCTCAGGGCCAATACCATCACCGGGAATTAGAGTTATTTTATGCATCATATTGCCTTATTGATATGCTGCCTTGTTTACAAAATAAGAATTGCTAAGACGCGAATGAACGCGAATTAAAGAACGCGGAAGAACGCGAATTTAATACGAATGAACGCGAATATTCAAATTAACGTTTATTCGTTCAAAATTAGCGTTTATTCGCGTTAAAACGGTAACAGTTCAGCTTCCGGAAGTTCTCGCCTCCCGTTTTTGTCATGCCCGTGAA
>JASEHM010000244.1 GCA_030018895.1 Candidatus Omnitrophota bacterium | reverse complement strand
AAGCAATTTTTCTTGATCCTGAAGCTGCCCAAAGGCAGCTTCAGGATCTTTAATACAATTTCTCTTATTGCTAAGAAAAATTGCAAAGCAATTTTTCTTGATTTTTTACCCTTTATTTTTTAGATAAACCGGGGGTTTTCCAGAATTCCCTTATTACATAATAGGCTTTACGGGGGACGCGTTTATTTAGGGTATTTTCTGTTTCTTCGGATAATGCCACAATACCAAACCACTCTTCATTCATATTTTTGTTGCCGTCTGCCTTTATATCAAAGTAGTAACTCCCGTTAGACCAATTTGAGCCAATATCATGCAGCTTCCAGCTTATGCTGTCATGCTCATTATTCTTCCACCATTCATCAGTCCATTCAAAGACAGTGCCGCCTAAACAATTACCTGTGCCCTCTTTAATGCCTGACCTTGACCCTTTGGTTTCGCTTAAGGCAAGCTTCATCAAAGGGCTTGCCAGATTTTCATAAATCTGACGCCACTGTGATTCTAAGAAAAACGCCTGCATATTCTGATCTTCTTTTTTTAAATAGGCATCGTAACAATCAGCGCCGAACTCAGCCAAAAAAACCGGCTTATCAAAGGTTGCTTTTAAAGATTTAAAAAGATTCCCAAAGGTTTTACCTCTGTAAATAATACAGGCAATCAGATCTACATCCCGGCAATATTCCTTGGCATATTCTAACCCTACTAATTCCCCATTACCCAAAGCTACAGGATGCTTGGAATCAACTTTATGAATTGCCTCTGATAGGTCATTCACAAAAGAATAATAAATTCTAGCGCGAACAGCTTTTTGTTTCTGAATATCTGTCTCTTTTTCTGCCTCCTCGCAAGGCCAGGGATTAACATGGCCTAAGCAGGAATAATTATTTTCATTACCCATAACCCACATAAGCAGCCCAGGCTCATCCTTATAAAGCTCAACCATATCTAAGACATCCTTTTTTACCTTTTCCTGAAAATCACTCTCTGCGTAAAACGGACAAGGATATTCCCAGAAACCCAACCAATGGCCTAAAATTGTGCGTATTCCGTAAAGCTGATAAAGATCATTAATTACTTTTTTAACTGCCTCCGGATTAACTCCCGGCTGATAAATCCTCACCGTATTAATGCCCATCTCCTGCATCAGCTTTCCATCAACAATCCAGGGCTTAGCCGGATCAGACCACCAGTCATACTCATAATTTTTGCCAATTGGAATAGGACTATAACAAACCCCTTTTATAATATAAGGTTTTTTATCTACTATTAATTGGTAATGGCTGTTTTTCAGCTGTTTGATATAGACCTTAGGTTCAGGCCTTTGCGCCATACCCATCGCTAATAATAAAAACCCACAAAACAAGAAAATATTTATCTTTTTCATATTTAAATAAAGCTCCTCCCCGCCTTCAGACTGTGTCGCAATTCGTGTTTTTC
>JASEHM010000243.1:230-1460 GCA_030018895.1 Candidatus Omnitrophota bacterium | reverse complement strand
TCGTTCGCTCCTCGCAATGACGAAAAACACGAATTGCGACACAGTCTGAATGACAGATCGTCGAGAACTTCCAAACGCTGAACTGTTATAACTGTTACAGTTTTTCTTTATTTCTTAGTTCTTAACTCTTAGTTCTGAATTTTAGAGAACGTGCCTCTAGATGCAGGCCCTGTTTACCTACGCGTTGGATGAGAATAGTCTCTCTAAATTTCCTCCAAGGATATTCTCTTTATCTTCCTCTGAGATATTTAAATCCCTAAGGGCGTTTATCCCCTCAAGTATATTTTTTTTCCCCGGCCAGTCGCTTCCCCAGAGGGTATGCTCAGATCCGAATAATTCAAGGCAAATAAGAAAATTTGCTTTTGTGCTGTCTCCCCCTGTATCTACATAAATATTTTTTAAATAATCCGTAGGCCTTGCTTCTAAATCTTTGACAAAATTTATACTGCGCAGCATTGAATATGTCCCATCAAAGCGGTTTTTAAGAAACGGCGTTGCTCCGCCAAAATTAGCAAAGATAAATTTTACCTCAGGATAATCCTTAAAAATCCCTGACATAAGAAGCTTTCCGATACAGACTGTTATATCAAAGATGTATTCAATAACCGGGGTAAGCAAGGGGTCATCTACCCGTTCAAAACCAATAGGGTTTACAATTTGCGAATGCACAAAAATAGGGTAACCCTCTTTTTGTGCCTGTTTAAAAAGAGGTAAAAATACAGGTTCATCTAAATATCGGCCGTTATAACTGCTGGACAGGGAAATTGCCTTAAAACCTAATTCCTGGGTTGCCCTTTTTAATTCACTGAGTATTTGGGTTGAATTATCTATTGGCAGAACCGCAGCGCCGATAAATCTATCCGGGTAACATTTAAGAATTTTTGCCACATTGTCATTGTAGATACGCGCAACAGCTATATTTCCTAATTTTAAATGGGCGTCTGAACTCGGATAGCTTAAAACCGCCTTTCTGATCCCAATCTCATCCATTATTTTAAGCTGCGCTTCAATATCAGAGAAGCCTTTATGGAAAAAATGGGCGTTGGTAATAATTTCTTCAGGCAGCCAGTGGCTATGGCTGTCAATAAGCAGCGTCATTTTGCTTCATGCTCCGTTTTTTTTAGTATTCTTTCTGCCATTTCCTTTTCATAAAGGTTTTTTATTTCTAGCAGAGCTGTTTTGCCCAATTCTTTAAGTATTTTATATCCAGCTTTGGCCCGGAAATTTTTA
>JASEHM010000243.1:0-220 GCA_030018895.1 Candidatus Omnitrophota bacterium | reverse complement strand
TGTTTTTTCTATTGCCTGCAATTTTACATCTAAGAAAATGAATTCAGGATTGATTCTTTTGTTTTTATATTTTAATTTTAGGCAGTCATCTTCTTTTTTAGCAATATACTCTTGTAAATCATTGACAAATTTTTCCAGATCACTTTTTTCAGCAGGCAAGTACGATTCTTTTAATTCTTTTTTTATTTCTTTAAGTAGGAATTCGTCAATTTCAAGCTGC
>JASEHM010000242.1 GCA_030018895.1 Candidatus Omnitrophota bacterium | reverse complement strand
TAGAAAAACCTTATATTTTTTTCCGAGTATACTCGGAAAAAGTCTTGACTTTTTCCGAGTATAGATTAAACTTTAGGTATGAATAGAAGAGCCCTTTATAAAGAGTTATGGGATCAGCTGTCCGCGGATAAACCTTTAATCATGCTGGCCGGGCCTCGCCAATCCGGGAAAACCACCTTTGCTCGGGATATAGTGGCAAAAGATTTTTCTGATGTTATTTACTTTAATTGGGATTTGGCAAAGGATAAAAAACGGCTTATTTCTGATCCCATTTTCTTTTCCAGGGAGTCTCGCAGCAACGCGTCATCGCGGCCACTTGTTATCCTGGATGAGATTCATAAATACCGTGACTGGAAGAATTATCTTAAGGGCCTTTATGACCAATTTCAGTCGGAGTATCAGTTTTTTATTACAGGAAGCGGACGATTAGAGTTTTCTCGTAAGGCAGGAGATTCACTTGCCGGGCGTTTTTTAAAATTTCATATTTTCCCTTTGACATTAGCTGAACTTTCAGGCCGTCGGAGAACATTGAAAGATTTTATAGACGATCCTTTAGAAGGGTTTGATGATGTTCCGATAGGACGAACAGCAGAGTCCTTTAGGTCTCTTTGGGAACTAAGTGGTTTTCCAGAGCCTTTTACAAAAGGGAAAAAGACGTTTTGGTTAACATGGTCGGCTTCGTATGGACAACAAATCGTCCGCGATGATTTACGAACCGTCGCTGATATACGTAATCTTGACAATATAGAAACTCTATTCGCGCTTCTCCCGGGAAAGGTAGCCAGTCTTTTGTCTATGAATAACCTGGCAGGCGACCTTCAAGTTGCTTTTGATACGATAAAGAGCTGGCTCTTGCTTTTTGATTCTTTTTATTTAACCTTTCGCCTGTCTTCTTGGACCGCAAAGATATCAAGGAGTATCCTTAAAGAAAAAAAGATTTATTTGTTTAATTTTCCGATTATTGATGATGAGGCCGGCCGTTTTGAAAATTTGGTTGCTTTGGAATTTTTAAGGGCAGTTGAAACCTGGAATGACCATGGATGGGGTAAATTTAACCTTCATTATCTCAGAAATAAAAACAAACAAGAGGTTGATTTTCTTATAGTGGAAAATAACAGGCCTTTTCTTTTAGCGGAAACCAAGTTGTCCGATGACACTCCTGCTGCAAGCCTTCTTGCTTTTCAGAAATTATTGAATATTCCAGCTGTTCAGCTTATCAAAAAGGAAGGCGTCAAAAAAATCTACAAAAATGAAAAAAACAACGTTTTAGTGGTTACTGCTCATTGCTGGCTTTCAACACTGCCTTAATAATAAAAAAGAACCGAATTTTCTTTACCTTTTCTTCATGAGCAGAGGGGGTAATGATCTATGGTATCATTCCCATTTTACCTCAAAGTTTTTCTTTACAAATCCGTATTACCCCTGTATAATTAAGGTTCTTTCGTAATTAACTTGAATCTTGAATAATAGTTGTCATTGTCCGGCTT
>JASEHM010000241.1 GCA_030018895.1 Candidatus Omnitrophota bacterium | reverse complement strand
CCCGCTTAAAGATTGCGGGAATGACACTCTGGCAGCTAATTTGGACAGCAATGACATTACATTATAATTTATAACTTCACAACTATGCCACTTTCAGGACTGGATATTTATAAATTATTGCCGAAAACTAATTGCCGCGAATGCGGCTTTGCTACCTGCCTTGCCTTTGCTATGCAACTGGCAAAAAAAACAGTAGGCATTGATAAATGCCCTTATCTAACAGAAGAATCAAAAAGGACTCTTGAAGCCTCAAGCCTTCCGCCTATAAAATTAGTTACTATCGGCACTCGCTCATCATGCCTTGAGATTGGCAATGAAACAGTGATGTTCAGGCATGAAGAAAAATTCCACCATCCGTGCCTTATCGGAATTATTATTGAAGACAACCTCACAGATAATCAGATAAAATCTGAATTAGAAAAAATTAATAATTTAAAATTTGAGCGCATCGGCCAAAAATTAGAAATAAGCCTCCTGGCTATCAAACAAAATAGCGCCAGCGCCAGATTCATTGAGGTTGTTAAGCTAATCTCTTCTTACGGCTATTTTAACCTTACGCTTATGAGCAATGAAGAAGAAGCGCTTAAAGGGGCGCTTGAAATAACTAAGGATAAAAAAACGCTTATTTATTCTGCAACAGGAGAAAACTTAAGCTGGATTTCTAAGTTAGCGCTAACTTACCATACGCCTCTGGTTGTCTCAGGGCAAAACATAGAATGCATCTGTAGCCTTACTGAAGAATTATCCAGACAAGGAATTAACGATTTAGTCATTGACACAGGTAAAAAATCAATTCCTGAAAAAATCTGGGATTTGACACAAATCAGAAGGCAAGCGCTTAAAAAGTCTAACCGGTCTTTAGGATACCCTACCCTGACGATTATTGAACAGGATAACCCTTATGATGAGGCAATAGAGGCAGCTACGTATATCTCAAAATATGCGCAGATTATTTTAATAAAGGGTTTTGAAGCATGGAAGGCGCTTTCTCTTCTTACCTTAAGGCAAAATATTTATAGCGACCCGCAAAAACCCTTACAGATTGAGCCTAAGCTTTATCCTGTAGGACAGGTTACAGATAAATCGCCTGTTTTAGTTACCACTAATTTTTCGCTTACCTATTATACTGTATTAGGCGAAGTAGAGGCAAGCAAAGTGCCTTCGTATATTATCATTGTAAACACTGAAGGTATGTCAGTCTTAACTGCATGGGCAGCAGAAAAGTTTACTCCGGAGAAAATTACCGAATCAATAAATAAATTTGCAATAAGAAATACTGTTTCGCACAACAGATTAATTATACCCGGTTATGTCGCGGTAATGAGCACAGACTTAGAAGAAAAATCAGGTTATCAGATTCTAGTAGGGCCAAAAGAAGCTACAGGACTCCCAAGTTTTCTTAAAACCCTGTCTAGCTATGCAATGGAATGAAGCTCCCTGCAGCGAGCTGCAGGGTATCGTAAAATTAAAGGCGAATTGCTTCGAAGCCGAATACCTTACTCTGCTTCGCTCAAAATGCTTTCGCGTTTGAGCTTCGCAGGAGTTCTTC
>JASEHM010000240.1 GCA_030018895.1 Candidatus Omnitrophota bacterium | reverse complement strand
TCGGCCCTCGCAATGACGGTGTTTTTGTCATTATGACACAGTCTGAATGACAAAGTACTTCTAAAAGCTAAGCTGTTACAGTTTTTCTCTATTTCTTAGCTCTTAGTTCTGATTTTATGAAGACTAAAACTGTATTTAGCTGCCATGTTTGCGGATATCAGTCGCCTAAGTGGTTAGGAAGGTGCCCTGATTGCAGTAGTTGGAATTCTTTTACGGAAGAAAAGTATGACGCGCCTCTTTTAGGAACAAAAGAGAAAAGTTCTCCATATAAAGAGGAACCAGTTTTATTAAAGGATGTAAAGGTAACGGAAGAAGAGCGCCTTAAAACAGGTATCTTTGAATTAGACAGGGTTTTAGGCTCCGGGATAGTTAAAGGTTCTGTAATTTTAGTCGGCGGAGATCCCGGGGTAGGAAAGTCTACGATATCTTTACAGGTTTCTAATAGATTAGCTTCTAAGGGTACAACAGTTCTTTATGTAAGCGGCGAAGAATCCGTAACCCAGACAAAATTACGCGCAAGCCGTCTAGGAGGCATTGAATCGGAAAGCCTGTATATAGTTAATCAGACGGATCTATCTTTAATACTTGAGTGTATAGAAAAGGTTAAGCCGCAGGTAGTAATTATTGATTCAATACAGGTAATCTTTGAGCCGCAGATCAGCTCATCTTGCGGCAGCGTAAGCCAGGTAAGAGAGTGCGCCTGTATGCTGACGCAGTTGGCTAAGAGCCAGGGGATTTCAGTTTTTATTATCGGCCACGTAACTAAGGAGGGTTCAATTGCCGGGCCGCGCGTATTAGAACACATCGTTGATACGGTTCTTTATTTTGAAGGAGACAGATTTTCCGTGTATAGGATTTTGCGTGCGGTAAAAAACAGGTTTGGCTCAACCAATGAGATTGGCGTATTTGAGATGACTCAAGCAGGCCTTGAGGAAGTAAAAAATCCATCGCAGATTTTCTTGTCGGAAAGACAGGAAAATACTTCGGGCTCAGTAGTTGTTCCGATAATAGAAGGCAGCCGGCCGCTATTAGTAGAGGTGCAGTCATTGGTAAGCAGGACTAATTTTGGCTTGGCTTTGCGCCGCGCCCAGGGATTTGATTATAATCGCCTAACACTGTTGGTTGCAGTGCTTGAGAAAAGGCAGGGACTTAGCCTTGAAAGCGAAGACATCTTTGTCAATGTTGCTGGCGGCCTAAAATTAGAGGAACCAGGAGCTGATCTTGCTGTGGCAGCTGCGATAACTTCAGCTTTTCGCGAGCGGCCGATTATTCCTGATACCGTTGTAATAGGAGAAGTGGGGCTGGCAGGAGAAATAAGAAGCGTTTCGCAGATAGGCCTGCGTATTAATGAGGCAGAAAAATTAGGGTTTAAGTATTGTATTTTACCAAGAAATAATTATA
The DNA here is from genome assembly GCA_030018895.1 of Candidatus Omnitrophota bacterium. GTDB lineage: Bacteria > Omnitrophota > Gorgyraeia > Gygaellales > Profunditerraquicolaceae > CAKKQB01. Next base: position 163 of record JASEHM010000240.1, on the reverse strand, counting down.
AGAATTTAAAGATTGAGAAATGCCACATAGAATTAGTGCCGGTTTCAACCTTAAAAGAGGCGCTGGATCTTATAGGGGATAAGAAGGCAGCCGGATAAGTATGTTTTTACACTCGTGTCCAAATTAGACGTTACCTATCGACGCGAAATGTATTTTGAGATAT
>JASEHM010000023.1 GCA_030018895.1 Candidatus Omnitrophota bacterium | reverse complement strand
ACGAAAAACATGAATTGTGACACAGTCGCAATGACGAAAAACACGAATTGCGATATAGTCTGAATGACGAAAAACATGAATTGTGACACAGTCGCAATGACGAAAAACACGAATTGCGATACAGTCTGAATGACGAAGTACTTCTAATCACCGACGGACGTTTGGATTCCTGCTTTCGCGGGAATGACATGTGCCCCTAATAAGTGACGCATTGTAATCTTAGCAAATTTGTTTGACACTTAGATATGCCTAGATTATAATACAAATGACGCAGTGCCAAAAAGGGGTTTTTCAGTGAAAACTACCGCAATCAATTACAGGAGGAAATTATGAGCGAAAAAGAAAAAGAGAAAAAAGAAGAAGTACGCAATGTGTCTGAGCGGCATAAGGCGTTGGAATTAGCGCTTTCTCAGATAGAAAAACAGTTTGGCAAAGGTTCAATTATGAAGTTAGGCGGAGATACAAAGGTTAATGTAAAGAGCATTCCTACCGGAGCACTTATCCTGGATATTGCTTTAGGCATAGGCGGCCTGCCAACCGGAAGGGTGATTGAGATATTTGGGCCTGAGGCATCCGGTAAAACTACCCTTACCTTAAGCGCGATAAAAGAAACGCAGAAAAAAGGCGGGGTTGCCGCGTTTATAGACGCAGAGCATGCCTTTGATTCTTATTATGCTAAAGTTATTGGTGTAAATTTAGATGATCTGCTTATCTCTCAGCCAGATACAGGAGAGCAGGCGCTGGAAATTGTTGAGACCTTAGTGCGTTCAAATGCCATTGATTTGATAGTAGTAGATTCTGTGGCAGCGCTTACTCCTCGGGCTGAGATAGAAGGAGAGATGGGAGACAGCCATATGGGGCTGCAGGCCAGGCTTATGTCTCAGGCCTTGCGTAAGCTTACCGGAGCAATAAGTAAATCGCGCACCTGCGTTATTTTTATTAATCAGCTCAGGGAAAAAATCGGGGTTATGTTTGGGAGCCCTGAAACTACACCCGGCGGAAGAGCGCTTAAATTTTATTCTTCAGTACGGTTGGATTTAAGAAAAATTGGCGCTATAAAAGAAGGCGACCTTATTGTAGGCGCAAGGGTCAGGGCCAAGGTAGTTAAAAACAAGGTAGCTGCGCCTTTTCGCGAGGCTGAATTTGAGATTTTGCACAAAGAAGGTATTTCTAAAACAGGGGCTATTTTAGATATGGCAATTAATATGGATGTGGTTTTAAAATCAGGAACATGGCTTTCCTTTCAAAATGAGAAGCTCGGTCAGGGAAGAGACGCGGCAATAAAACTCCTTAAAGAAAAGCCCAAACTGCAGGAGGATATAGAAAAAGAGGTCAGGAAAAAAGCAGGGTTGGTTTAATCCGTTTAAGCAGGGAGGTAATTAACTATGAATAGAAGAAAATTATTTTACGGGTGGGTAGGTATCTTTGTGGGGTTGATAACTACTACTGTTTTGGCTTTGGAGTCGCCTTCTTCTTCAAGCAATGTTGAGGGATTAGAGAATGCAATAGTTAAGGTAGCTAATACAACTGGCAAAGCAGTAGTTTCTATAAGCACAGAGCATATCACTAAGATTAAAACTCCGCAAAGATTTTATTTTAATCAGCCTTTTGGCAGTGGGTCGCCTTTTGACAGAGAAGATCCTTTTCGCAGGTTTTTTGATGATTTTTTTGGCGAAACACCCGGAGGATTACAGGAGAGAGAATTTAAACGCTCAGGGCTTGGTTCAGGCGTAATTATTGACGCAGATGGCTACATTTTAACTAATGAACATGTTGTTAATGATGCGGATAAAATTACAGTAAAATTGCCGGATGGCCGGGAATTAAAAGGCGAGATTAAAGGGAAGGATAGCCGTTCGGATTTGGCAGTCATAAAAATAAACGCCAAGAACCTGCCAGTAGCCAGCTTAGGAGATTCTGGTTCTTTAAAAATCGGAGAATGGGTAGTGGCGATTGGCAATCCTTTTGGTTTTGCTTTAGATAATTCAGAGCCGACTGTAACTACGGGAGTGGTGAGCGCTCTACGTCGCAGTTTAGGAAGGGCTGTTTCGCAAAATCGCGATTACAGTGATTTAATCCAGACAGATGCGGCAATTAACCCGGGGAATTCAGGCGGCCCATTAGTAAATCTTAAAGGCGAGGTAATAGGTATTAATGTGGCGATATTTTCTACTAGCGGAGGATATCAGGGGGTAGGTTTTGCTATACCTATTAATAACGCAAAAAAGATTCTCTCCCGTTTGATTGAGGGGAAAAAGATATTTTATGGCTGGTTAGGCGTAACTGTGCAGGATATGACTGAGGATATGGCAAAACACATTGGTTTATCGGAAAAAAGCGGCGCATTAGTAGTGAATACTTTAGAGGCCGGGCCTGCTCAAAATGCAGGCATAAAAGAAGGTGATGTGATAAAAAAGTTTAATGGTGTGCCAATAAAAAATGTAAAGGATTTAATAAATATTGTTTCAATGAGCGAGGTTTCTAAGAAGGCAGGAGTACTTTTAGTGCGCGATAAAAAAGAATTAAACTTGAGTGTTTTAGTGGGAGAAAGGCCGCAGGAACCGGAAAAGGTTCTTGAGGTTAAAGAAAAGGCTGTTTCCTGGCGGGGATTAAAGGTTGAGGATTTAAGCTCTGATCTTAGCCGGCGTTTTGGGATTAAAGAGAAAAAAGGGGTGGTAGTAGTTGATGTTGAATCGAATAGTCCTGCGGATGAGGCAGGTATTAATCCCGGGGATGTAATTTTAGAGATAAACAAACAGCCGATTAGCAGTGTCCTTGATTATAAAAAAATAACTACTGCCTTAAAAGGCGATGCAATGGTTAAGATATTGCGCGGGTATTTTCTAATAAAGGAAAAGGAAAAATAGCTGGAAACAGTGGTGAGCGAAGTCCCGAGCTTGTCGAGGGACGAAGTCGAATCACAGTTTCCCGATTGGATTGGAAACAGTTTCGGTTTCTGAGGCAAAAAGATATGCTTTTTTACTGCTTAAGTTTCGCTTGCGCAGTGAAAAGGAGATTGAACAGCGGCTTAAGAAAAAAGGGTTTGAGGCCAAAATAGCAAAACAGGTAGTTTCATTTTTAAAAGATAAGGATTTTATTAATGATGAGATTTTTGTTAATGCCTGGATAAAATATCGGCTTAAGAAACCTTACGGTTTAAGAAAGATAAAACAAGAACTAACGCAAAATGGCCTGGACAAGCACCTTATAGATAATTGTATATCTGAAATAAAAGGCAAAGATTATTCAGAAGAGGATATTGTTAAGGAGATTGTTATAGAGAGGCTTACAAAATTAAAAGGGATTGAGCCAATTAAGGCAAAAAGGCGCCTATATGCATATCTTTTACGCCGTGGTTTCTCGCCCGAAGCAACAATGCACGGATTAACATTAATTGACACGAATGAAGCTTTGTCCCGTCATAGACGGGACGGTTTCTTGAAGTGAAATACTTAAGCCCAGCGCTTTAAGGCGGGGCGAAGGTATAAATAATTTTTCATTGCTGTCCAAATTAGCTGCCAGAGTGTCATTCCCGCAATCTTTAAGCGGGAATCCACGACGAGAAAAAATCTGGATACCCGCTTTCGCGGGTATGACAAATTTGATATCTTAAAATACATTTCGCGTCGATAAGTAACGTCTAATTTGAACACGAGCGATAATTTTTAAAAAATGAATGCAGATACCCTATAAATCAGAGTTAAGAACTAAGAGTTAAGAATTAAGAAATAGAAAAAACTGTAATAGTAAATCAGAATTAAGAATAATGAATGCAGATACCTTAAGAAAGAAGTTTTTGGATTTTTTTAAATCTAAAAAGCATAAGATTATTGCCAGTGACTCTTTAAGCCCTGCAGATGACTCGACTGTTTTATTTACGCCTGCAGGCATGAATCAATTCAAAAAGGAGTTTTTAGGATTTGATTCCGGGTTTAAGCGAGCTGCCACATCTCAAAGGTGCCTGCGCACGGATGATTTGGATAAGGTGGGTAGAACAAGCGGCCACTTGACTTTTTTTGAGATGCTGGGAAATTTTTCCTTTGGGGATTATTTTAAAAAAGAGGCGATTCTCTTTGCCTGGGAATTTTTAACAGAGGTTCTTAAGATAGATAAAGAGAGGCTTTGGGTTTCAGTTTATAAAGACGATGATGAGGCTTACAAAATTTGGAGGCAGATTATTAATGTGCCTGAAGGGAAAATTATAAAATTAGGCGATAAACAGAATTTTTGGCCGCAAGAGGCAAAGGAAAAAGGCCCAAATGGGCCATGCGGCCCCTGCTCAGAGATATTTTTTGACTGGGGTAAAGATACAGGATGCCTTAAGGCCGATTGTAACCCTTCTTGCGACTGTCAAAGATTTAGCGAGATCTGGAACCTTGTTTTTACGCAATACAACCGTAAAGAGGGAGGCGCTTTAGAACCGCTTCCCAATAAAAATATTGATACAGGCATGGGCCTGGAAAGATTAACTGCCTTAATGCAGGGGGTCAGGAGTAATTTTGAGACTGATTTATTTAAGCCTATCATCAAAGAAATTACAGGCTGCCTGAGCGCTCAAGGGGCTCCTAGCGGCCAACGGCCAACGACTAACGGCCTAATTTACGCCATAGCCGATCATATTCGCGCTATTACCTTTGCTATATATGACGGGGTTATGCCTTCTAATGAGGCAAGGGGCTATGTTGTAAGAAAAATAATCCGTAAAAGCATCCTGCACATGAGGCAATTAGAAATAAACAAGCCCTTTTTATACAAACTTGTCCCGGTTCTGTCTGAGATCATGAAACAATCATACCCTGAGATTAACCAGAGACAGGAGAATATTTCTGAAGTAATTTTGAGCGAGGAAAAGAGTTTCTTTGCTGTGTTAGATTCAAGTGAAGTTTTATTTAAGGATAAATTTGAGAAGTTCATAAAGGAGCAGAGCCCGCAGGAGGTTGGCAAAATAGCTTTTCAGCTACATGATACTTATGGCCTGCCTTATGAATTTAGCGCCTCTTGGCTTACTAAGCATGGCATAAAGATTTCAGAAGAGGCTTTCCTTACGGAATTGGATAAACAAAAAGAGCGCTCAAGGGCAGAGAGCGCAATGAAAGGGGATGTATTTAATGTTAGGGATGCGATGTGCAATGCAGAAGAAACAAAATTCTTAGGGCATAAAGAATACTTTCTTAAAGCAAGGGTATTAAAAATAATAAAAGAGGGTTCAACCCCTGCAAAAAAGATAACCAAGGCTGAAAAAGCAGTAATAATCTTAGATAAAACTGTTTTTTATCCTGAGTCTGGCGGACAGATAGGTGATGCAGGAGAGCTTTTTAAGGCTAAAAACTGTTTTAATGTTTTAGATACGAAAAAGATTGGTAAGGTAATCGCGCATATCGGCGTGGTTAGAGAGGGTAGTTTTAAAACCGGCGATTTTGTTACAGCAAAAATAGATATTTCTAGGAGGCTTTGTATTGCCAGAAATCACACTGCCACACATTTATTGCAGGCGGCATTAAGAAAAGTTTTAGGGTCTCACATTAAACAGCAGGGTTCTTTGGTTGCTCCTGATAAGCTGCGTTTTGATTTTCAGCATTTTAAAAATATAAGCAAAGAAGAATTGGACAGGATTGAAGAGGTTATTAATTCTTGCATTTTGGAGAATTCTTTTGTATTGATAAAGCAGAAATCATTAAAAGAAGCGAAAAAACAAGGGGCGCTTGCGTTTTTTGGCGAGAAATACGCTGGGAGAGTGCGCGTAGTTTCTATAGGTGATTTTTCAAAAGAACTTTGCGCAGGCACGCATTTAGATAATGCTGCTCAAATAGGTTTATTTAAGATTATCCACGAAGGTTCTATAGCAGGAGGGGTAAGAAGGATAGAGGCTCAAACGGCTCACACTGCTTATAAATTAATCAAAATACAGCAAGAGGTTTTAAATAATGTTTCATTTAAGCTGGGTGTGCCTTGGAATAAAATTCTGCATGAGCTTGATAAAAGGGATAGCCATATAAAAGAATTAGAAAAAGAACTTAATGCGCAGAAAATGGACAGCCTTAAAGGTTCAATTGATGATTTAATTCAATCTCATCAGGTAATAAATAATATCAGGGTAATTGCAAAAGAATTGGAAAATTTAGATATGAATTTATTGAGGAAGAACGTGGATTTTGTTAAGGGAAAAATCGATAATTGTATTGTTGCCTTAGGCTCAAAGAGTAAGGATGGGGTGGTATTAGTTATCGGCATAACAGCTGATTTATGCGAGAGGGGCTGGGATGCGGTAAAATTAATAAAGGCAGCAGCAATTCAAATCAATGGTTCAGGCGGCGGCAGGCAGGATTTTGCCCAGGCAGGCGGAAATAGCCCTGAGAATCTCGGAAGAGCATTTGAGGAGTTGAAGAGTATAATTATTAATAATTGCAAAACTAACGGAGATAAATCGTAGTTCGTCATTCGTATTTCGTACATCGTACATCGTGCGTCTATAGACTAAGGTTGGTTTAATAAATGAAGATAATACGTTTTACTAGCAAGAAATTAGAGAAGGTTTACAACCGCACTTTTTCGCGGCAGCGTCACCTTGAAGAAAGGGTAAAAAAGATTATTGAAGATGTGCGTATTCTCGGGGATGAGGCACTGCTTAGATACACTAAAAAATTTGACGGTGTCAAATTATCCTTAAGGCAGATTAAGGTTTCACAGATAGAGATAAGCGGCGCCTACCAGAATATAAGTCCGAATTTTGTATCCACTTTAAAAGTAGTTATTGAAAATGTAAACAGGTTTTATCGTAAGATACTAAAGAAATCATGGAGGCTTAAAGATGCTGATGGGGCAATAGTAGGGGAAAATTATATCCCGCTAGAAAGAGTGGGCGTGTATATTCCTGCGGGAACTGCTCCGCTTGTTTCTACGGTTTATATGACTGTTCTTCCGGCAAAAATTGCCGGGGTAAAAAAGATAGTTTTAATCAGTCCGCCGGATAAAGATGGATTTATTAATCCGCATATATTAGTAGTGGCAGATTTATTAAAGGTAGATGAGATTTACCGCGTTGGCGGGGCTCAGGGCATAGCTGGCCTGGCTTACGGGACAAAAACTATTCCCCGTGTGGATAAGATTGTCGGGCCGGGAAATATTTATGTGAGTGAGGCAAAAAGGCAGGTTTTTGGGGTAGTGGGTATTGATATGATTGCCGGGCCAACAGAATTAGGAATTATTGCTAACCGTTACAGCGATCCTAAACTTATCGTTGCTGATCTTAAGGCGCAGGCAGAGCATGCAAGGGGGCTGGCAGTATTAATTACAAATTCCAAAAGCTTAGCCAAAGAAGTAAAATCTCAGACAGAAAATATAAATGGGTATATTATTTTAACCAAAAACTTAGAAGAAGCAGTTGAAAGCGCAAATAAGATTGCGCCTGAGCATCTCCAGATTTTGGTGAATAATCCTAAAAAGGTATTAAAAGGCATACGGAATGCCGGAGCAATTTTTTTAGGGCCCTTTAGCCCTGCAGCCGTAGGTGATTATATTGCCGGGCCAAGCCATGTCTTACCTACTCAGGGGACAGCAAGGTTTTTTTCAGGTTTGTCAGTTTCGGATTTTGTAAAAAGTATCCATATTATAAGCTACACAAAAAAGGCTTTGGAAAAGGCAAGGGATCCTTTAGAAAAGATTGCCGTTATAGAAGGGTTAACCAAGCACGTAGATTCTGTTAAGGCAAGGTTCTAATTAGTTAATGCTGGGTTTTTCAGTGGAAACTAAATAAGAATTGTTAAAACGCGAATAAACGTTTTAACGCGAATAAACGCTAATTTTAAACGAATAAACGCTAATTCGGATATTCGCGTTCATTCGCAATAAATTCGCGTTCATTCGCATCTTAAAATTCGCGTTAAGTATCATACCTTTATTTAATTGATTGGACAATATGACGAGGAAAGGAAAAAAATGAGAAAGACAATTGTAAAAAGGAAAACAAAAGAGACGGATATAACAATAAAATTAAATATTGACGGAAGAGGCCAAGCAAAGATTAAAACACCCATAGGCATCTTAAATCACATGCTGGAATTGTTTGCCTTTCATGGGCTGTTTGATTTAGAGATTATGGCTAAGGGCGATTATAAAAAAATTGACATACACCATACTAATGAAGATATAGGTATTGTGCTGGGCCAGGCTTTTAAAAAGGCATTAGCCAGTAAAAAAGGAATTAAAAGATTTGGTTTGGCATCTGTGCCAATGGAAGAGGTAGTAGCTCAGGTTATAGTTGATATTAGCGGAAGGGGCTATTTTAGAATAAACATTGAAAAGGATAGTATTATTCCTAAGACGCAGGATGGTTATGCGTTTAGTGATGTTTTGCATCTGTTTGAATCTTTTACAAAGAATTTGGGAATAAATTTAAATATAACAGTTAATCCTCTAAGCCCTGATTTGCATACTGACTTTGAGCCAATCTTTAAGGCATTAGGCCTTGCCTTGGATCAGGCCACGCAAATTGAGCCGCGAAGAAAGGGTATTCCTTCAACAAAAGGCGTAATTGATAAGTAGGGCCAGATAAGTAGGGCAGCAATTCCGCAACAACCCCCACCTGTTAGACGATAATTCCGAATAAAATCAATAGAGCAAATTCGCATTCATAATTCTCTTGACTTTATATACCTTTTCCTATATAATATATAATATAGGCATAAAAAAGGAGGGAACCATGAAACATCGAGGATATTTAGAAGTGGCCGAGCGGCAGGCGCGTTCACGATTGGCTAAGATTGTTCATCAACAGCCGTTTTTGCAGGGGAGTTTAATCGATAGTACTTTTAAGTGTGGCAAGAAGAATAATTGTTGGTGTGGTAAAGCTAAAGAAGGGCATCCCGCATGTTATCTTTCGATACGGGGACTGTTGCGAAATAGCCTAAAATAACGATGTCAAGTGATTTGTTTTCTCGTC
>JASEHM010000239.1 GCA_030018895.1 Candidatus Omnitrophota bacterium | reverse complement strand
AAAATACGACATTTCTATTTTGGTAACAATACGACATTTCTATTTTGGCTTGACATTAAAATGATTTTCGTTTGACAGTTTGAAAAAGTATGTTATGCTTAATTGTAGTTTAAGCAATCTCTATTAGATATTTAAGGTTATGCGTTGTTGAGCTATTTTTATAGATGTGCGGGATATTCGGAATATATCCACATAAAGAAGCCGCAAAAATTACCTACCTTGGTTTGTATGCGCTCCAGCATCGCGGAGAGGAATCCGCTGGAATAATCACCTATAATGGTAAGAAACCCCATCTTCATAAGGCCCTTGGCTTAGTCAGCGATGTGTTTGATGAAAAAAATATCAAGGATCTTAAGGGAGAGCTGGCAGTAGGCCATACGCGTTATTCCACAACAGGAAGCACTACCTTAAAAAATGCCCAGCCGTTTTATGTAAAATCTAAAGGCTCGCATATTGCTATAGCCCATAATGGGAATTTGGTTAACGCATCCCGGCTACAGCGTGAGTTAGAAGATAAGGGCGCGTTATTTCAGACTACTTCTGACTCAGAGGTAATTGCGCATCTTATTAGCCATAGCCCTAAGAAGGATTATCAAGAAGCAATCCCCTGGGCGCTTTCGCAATTAGAAGGCGCCTATTCCTTAGTTTTAATGTTTAATAATATCCTTATTGCTGCTCGTGACCCTTTAGGGTTTCGGCCGCTTTGTTTAGGGAAATCAGGCGCCTCATATGTATTGGCCAGTGAAACCTGCGCGTTTGATTTAATCGGCGCTGAATATATCCGGGATATCCTGCCAGGAGAGATTGTTTTTATTCAAAAGGACAGGATAGATTCACAAAGGCCGGTTATAAAAAAAACCTGCAGTTTTTGTATTTTTGAGTACATCTATTTTAGCCGGCCAGACAGCAGTATTTTTCAGCAGAATGTTTACTCTGCAAGAAAAAAATTAGGCGAGGCTCTGGCAGGAGAATTTCCTGTTAAGGCGGATATTGTGATGCCTGTCCCTGATTCAGGAACTTGTGCTGCCTTAGGTTATGCGCAGGCTTTAGGTATTCCTTATGAAATGGGAATGATTCGCAACCACTATATTGGCAGGACATTTATCCAGCCTCATCAGGCCATGAGGGATTTTCGGGTAAAGATAAAGCTTAATCCGGTAAAAACAGTTTTGGAAAATAAAAAGGTTGTGATTATTGAGGATTCAATTGTGCGCGGCACAACCTCAAGAGCCAGGGTTAAAACTATTCGGGAAGCAGGCGCAAAAGAAGTACATATGGGGATAAGTTGTCCGCCGTTAGTCAGCCCATGTTTTTACGGCATTGATTTTCCCACGAAGAAAGAACTCATTGCTGCAAGGCATAGCGTTGATTGGATACGTGATTTTATTGGCGCAGACAGCCTTAAATATCTCAGCAAAGAAGGAATGCTTAATGCCATGCCTCTTCCTAAGGACAAATTTTGCTGCGCTTGTTTTGACGGTCAATATCCCTTAGAGCCGCCGAAAAAAATATCAAAATATATACTGGAGTAAAATCATTACTGTCCAAATTAGCTACTATAGTGTCATTCCCGCAATCTTTAAGCGGGA
>JASEHM010000238.1 GCA_030018895.1 Candidatus Omnitrophota bacterium | reverse complement strand
CCGTATTGTTAAAGTTACAGAACAAAAAACCAAAAAGGATTATGCCGAGTTTATGAAATCCTTAGCGTCGCGTTATCCCGATGCCGAAAAGATTGTTTTAGTCCAGGATAATCTCAATACGCATAATCCCTCTTCGTTTTACGAGGTTTTTGACGCAACAGAAGCCTTTGCGTTATCGCAGCGTTTTGAGATGGTCTATACGCCTAAGAAAGCCAGTTGGTTAAATATGGCTGAGATTGAATTATCGGCGCTATCAAAACAATGCCTTGACAGACGCATTGCTCAAAGGCGGATATTAACCAAAGAAGTTACGGCGTGGGCAGCAAAACGTAACCGCCTGCAAACAAAGATTACCTGGCATTTTACAAAGAACAAGGCTCGTGAGAAACTCAACAGAGTATATGAAACCATTAAGAATTAAATTAACTATGCACTAGTGTTCTTAGTCTCCACTGATCAAACAACCCTGATCTCGCATCCTAATTGGCTCCAGGAACTAAAATGCTCTATATCCTGGCATTTTCTTTCCAATCGTTTGTAACGGTAGGTTATGGATTCCCCTTCTTTGAATAAGCCCTGCGCGTCTTTCAATAAATCCCTGCGCTCGTCTTTTAATACGGCAATCACATCCTTGTTATGTTTTAAGGCGAATTTAAAGAATGGCGCGCGGGCATAGAGCCCATCAGCCAATATTAAATCAAAGGCGCGCGGATAATTCAACGGAACTCGCTTCAATAAACGAACAGCGCAGGATACCTCGTCTTCGCCTGATAATTGGGCCTCTGTATCCAACGGCAAATAAAATCCTTCGCACCAAAGTAAGGCTAAAACACTACGATGGTAATATTGAACCTTCTCTGCTTTATCCGTATGGATGGCCCTTTCTAAGCATTTATTACAAACCCTTAAGCAACTACAGCTTGATTCATGTCCGTCTATAATCAAGGCAAATCTATTGCCGAAGGCCGGTTTTAAGGCTTTGCCACGCTTTAGCTTGCTATAGAGGTTTTTTAAAATCCCACGGATATCATCGCGGGATATCAGAGTAAATACCCTGCCGATAGTATCGGCGCTGGGCAAATCGCCGCCTATCCATTTTTTCCAAAAACTATTCTGTTTCCGGGCTTGCTCTAAAGCATTCAGGCTTACCAGTTGAGATAAACTCATTACCAGCGCGGATGAAAATATGGTTTGCGTTTTAATCCGAGGACGCAAGCGGCTATCAGTGACAACCTCTATTTTTGCAGACAGATCAAATACCTTATCAGAATATTTTAGTAATCGCCGAAGAATGGTCTGGCCCTCCTATTTTATCCGTTCTAAACAATACTGCGATACCCTGGCGATCTGTTTATTTATCTGACGGTAAGTCATTACCCATTCCCGGGCATCCTTTTCAAAAGACCCAGATATTCCAATCATTTTTCTTTTTTTCCCTATACGGATAGAAAGATAACACGCTGTATGCCCAATACTTTCTTTAGCGCACCAACAGTTATCTTTACCGCATTTAGACGCTCTTTTAACTATGCTGCCCTGCAAAAACGGCTTTCCGTGGATAATCTTGGCTAACTTTGAACGCGCCTGTCTCTCTCTCGAAGGAATATATCCCCTATGATTCATACCGCACCTCCTTTTTGGTCT
>JASEHM010000237.1 GCA_030018895.1 Candidatus Omnitrophota bacterium | reverse complement strand
ATCCCTCGGCTCGGCTCGCCTCGCTCGCTCGGGATGACAAAGCGGTTGGATGCCTTTTTTTAGCTATCTCCTTAATAAGGCCTAAAAGCCTTTCTGGATCAACAGGCTTATAAAGACAGATATAAGCGCCGTTATCTATTGCTTTCTGAATAAACCCTTGCATTTCTTCTTTATAGCCGGTAATTAAAACTGCGATAATTGCCGGGTTGATTTTTTTTAAAATCAGATATGTCTCTAAACCGTTTAAAACCGGCAATTTCATGTCTAGAAAAACTACCTCCTGCAGCTTTTCTTTGGCAATTTTAATTGCCTCTTCCCCGCTTCCTGCTATGTTTACCAGATAACCCTTCTCCTCTAAAATATCCTTAAGGCTAGTACGCACAGAAAGGTCATCATCTACAACCATAAAAAGGCAGCCGTCTTCTTTAGCGCGGTCAATCCGCTTAATAAGCGCATCAACTTCTAAAGGCTTATAGAAAATGCCGTATGCGCCTTCTTCTAAGGCATTTTTAATTAACTCTTCCTCTGAAAAAGCCGTTATCATAATCACTACTATCTTAGGGTTTATTTTTTTTATCTCTTTGTAAGCCATGACCCCGTCCATCACCGGCATACGGATATCCAAAAGAATCACATCAAAAGGCTCCTCTTTTATTTTTCTTATTGCATCAATTCCCGCATTTACCGCCTCTGTCTCATAGCCTTTTTCTTTTAAGAGATCCTTAAGCCCCTCAGCAAACAACGCGTCATCATCGCAAATTAAAACCCTTGTTTTATCAGGCATTTTTCTCTCCTATTTTTACAGACTGCTTCTTTTTTATTATCTCCTCAACGATATTAATAGCCTCCTTAGGGTCAAATGGCTTGCGAAGATAGGCATAAGCGCCTTTTTTTAATGCCTGCTCTGCTAAACCCCCTAACTCCTGGTCATACGCAGTCATAATCACAGTAGCAATCTCAGGATTAATCTTTTTAATCTCTACGTAGGTCTGGAGGCCATCCAACATCGGCAGATTTATATCTATAAATATTATCTCTTCCGGCCGCCTTTTGATTATCTCAATAGCCTCTTCCCCGTCTCTGGCTAAGGTAACCTCATATCCTTTATCCTCTAAGATATCTTTTAAGGTGAAACGGATACTAAAATCATCATCCACCACTGTAATCATTACCTTTTTTTTACTTCTAATTGCCTCCAGCATATTTAGAATCTTATCTATATCCAAAGGCTTATACATAACTTCATAAATGCCTTCTTTCAAAGAATCCTCGCATGTACCATGCGCGTCAACATTAGCAGTTATCATAATTACCGGTGTCTGCGGGCTTATATTTTTTATCCTTTTAAATGTTTCTAAGCCATTCAAAGTCAACATCCTCATATCCATAAAGATAATGTCAAAAAATACCTCTCCCATTATCTTCAGGATTGCCTGCACCCCGCTTTTTGCAATAAGCCCTTCACAGCCTTTTTCTTTTAAGATGTCTAAAAAACTTTCAGCAAATGATACATCGTCATCAACAATTAAAACCTTTGTTGGGCGAGACATATCTCCTCCTTTTGTTTATCCTTATAATACTCCATTGCTGTCCAAATTAGCTACTAATACACTGTGACACAAATTATTGACATTCTGTCATTCCCGCAAAAGCGGGAA
>JASEHM010000236.1 GCA_030018895.1 Candidatus Omnitrophota bacterium | reverse complement strand
TTCGTCATTGCGAGGAGCGAACGAAGTAAGCGACGAAGCAATCTCCGACGGTGATTGAGATTGCTTCGGGCTAAAGCCCTCGCAATGACGCGAAAGCTTTGCCCTCGCAATGACGCGAAAATGGATTTTTTCAGCACTTTCTAAAATAAAAAATGAAAGAGAAACAAAAAATAATTAACCCTGCCTCTGGTGAGATTATAACTGAGATTGCGCTTGCGTCTGAGCCTGATGTGAAAGAAGTAACAGCCCTGGCGCGAGAAGCCTTTGATAAAGGCCCTTGGCCGAGACTGCCTTTGGCTGAACGCAAAAATTTTCTCCTAAAAATATCCCAAGGCATCAGGGATAAAGCTGGAGAGCTTGCGAAATTAGAAACCCAAAATACCGGAAAACCTATTAAGGAAACCACGTTTATGGATATTCCTTCCAGCGCAAAAACCTTTGAATTTATTGCTAATAATTTCCAAAAATACTTAGAGATTGAATCTCCGAATCTAGAAGCCCAGGCACAGTGCAGGCTTATTCGCGAACCAATAGGCGTAGTGGTCTTAATCGTGCCTTGGAATTATCCTTTATTAATTGCTTCATGGAAATTAGCCTCTGCCTTGGCTTCAGGCAACACTGTTATTTTAAAGCCTTCAAGCCTGACGCCTCTTACCGCGATAGAATTAGGAAAAATTATTGCTGAGGCAGGTATTCCTAAGGGCGTAGTAAATGTTATTTGCGCAGATGCGCAAAAAATAGGCAGAATCCTTTGTGAGGATAGCCGCGTAGATATGATCTCTTTTACCGGAAGCAATACAACAGGAAGAAAAATTTTAGAATACTCCTTGAAAAACACAAAAAAGATGCTCCTAGAATTAGGAGGAAAATCAGCGAGCATAATTTTTAAAGACGCGGATTTAGAGACAGTAATAAATAGCTGCCTTTGTTCGGCATTTTTAAATCAAGGTCAGATGTGCACAGCTATGTCGCGTATATTAGTTGAAGATGAAATTTACGATAAATTTAGCGCCTGTTTTATTGAAAAGGCAAAACGTATAAAACTTGGGATGGGAGAAGATTTCCAAACACAAATGGGCCCATTAATTTCAGAAGAACAACGCAAAAACATCCTTGACTGCGTAGAAAAAGCAAAGAAACAAGGCGCAAAACTTTGCTGTGGTGGAAAAATACCGCTTGATCCAAATTTAAAAAACGGATTTTTCTTTGAACCGACTGTATTTATTGATGTCTTACCGCAAATGGCTATATTTCAGGAAGAGGCCTTTGGCCCAATTGCCTGTATCAGTAAATTTTCAAGCCTTAATGAAGCAGTTAGCCTTGCCAATGATTCCAATTTTGGCCTGGCTGGATGTATCTGGACAAAAGATATTACAAAAGCCGAAGGCCTGGCTAAAGAACTCAATACAGGAACTATCTGGATTAATACCTATGGCATGTTTTATAATGAATGTCCTTTTGGCGGATTCAAACAAAGCGGTTTTGGCAAAGAGCTGGGAAAGGAAGGCTTTTTAGAATACACCCGGCTTAAAAACGTCCTTACAGACCTTAGCCCAGAAGGAAAACCTCTTGTAAATTATTGGTATGGTTTCTAGATATATTTAAGATCATTGTTGTCCAAATTAGCTGTTAGAGTGTCATTCCCGCAATCTTTAAGCGGGAATCCACG
>JASEHM010000235.1 GCA_030018895.1 Candidatus Omnitrophota bacterium | reverse complement strand
GATATCCTTAAAATTTTATCATAGGCTCTGGCTGATAGCCCTAATTCTGTCAGGGCCATGCGAAGCAATTTTTTGGCTTCGTCATTTAGGCAGCAGTATTTTTTAATTACCTTTGAGTCCATTTGCGCATTAGAAAACATGCCTCTTGATCCGCCTTCTGCGGAAAAACGCTTTCTTTGAATTAGTCGCGCCTTTTCTACGCGCGCTTTAATTACAATTGAGGGTTCAGCGTCTTTTGTGTCAGTAAGTTCTTTGTATTGAACTGCAGGCAGTTCAATGTGAATATCAATCCTGTCTAAGAGCGGCCCGGAAATCTTGCCCATATAATTAGCAATTTTAGTGGTATTACAGCGGCAGGCCTTAATTGGATCAGTAAAATATCCGCAAGGACAGGGGTTCATTGCGCAGACAAACATGAAAGAGGCAGGGAATGTAAGGGATCTGTTAACACGGCAGACGCGAATAGAGCCGTCTTCTAAGGGTTGTCTGAGTGCTTCCAGGCAATTGCGCTGGAATTCTGGTAATTCATCTAAGAATAAAACGCCTTGGTGGCTAAGGCTTATTTCTCCGGGCTGAGGGATGGATCCGCCGCCAACCAAGGCCACATCTGAGGTGGTATGGTGCGGGTTGCGAAATGGCCGCGTAGCGATTATTCCTTCTTTTAAGGAAAGAGTCCCGGCTATTGAGTGGATCTTGGTTATTTCCAGTGCTTCTTCTATGGTTAAATCCGGCATAATTGTATGGATTCTTTTGGCAAGCATAGTTTTGCCGCTTCCCGGAGGCCCGATCATTAGAATATTATGACTGCCGCTAACTGCAACCTCTAAGGCACGTTTAGCAAAAGGCTGGCCTTTGACCTCTGAAAAATCTACAGAGTAATGCGAGTTTTCTTTAAAAAGGCTTTCTACGTTTAACTTAAAGGGTTTTAAAATATCCGGATTGTGCAGAAATTCCACGGTTTCCCTTAAGGTTTTTAATGGCCAGACGCTGATATCCGAAACAATCGCTGCCTCCTTTGCGTTTTGAACCGGAATAATAAGATTTTTAATTTTACTTTTTGCCGTAGCTATACTGATTGGCAGAATTCCATGGATGGGCCTAAGTGAGCCATCTAAAGAGAGTTCGCCTAAAATTAAGTATTTTTTTAATCTTTCACTATCCAACTGTTCAGTGGCAGAGAGGATTCCTAAGGCAATGCCTAGATCAAATCCTGTGCCTTCCTTTTTGATATCCGAAGGGAAAAGGCTGATAGTGATTCTTTCTGCCGGCCACTTAAAACCTGAATTCTTAATGGCGGATTTAACCCTTTCCCTGCTCTCCTTTATAACAGTGTTCGCTAAGCCGACTAATGTTAACGCAGGCAGGCCTTTTGATACATCTACTTCAATTTCAATAGGATACGCTTCAATACCCAATAAACCGAAACTAAAAACCTTTGCCAGCATTTTGAACCTCCTGGTATAATAGACGTAAAAAAGAGTAAAATCTCACATCTGTTTAAGAAAAACCTTGCCTTGCTGTAGGTTTTGTGGTAACCTAATCTATCTAATACGGAAACCTCATATTTTTGGTAACAGTTCAGCGTTCAGAAGCAAATCAGGGTGTCATTCCCGACCCCGTTTTCACGGGGGTAAACTCCAGCAGGAATCCAGAGAGGGTATGACAGAATGGATGCCCGT
>JASEHM010000234.1 GCA_030018895.1 Candidatus Omnitrophota bacterium | reverse complement strand
ATTTATCTTAACGGTAGTTCTTCGTTCAAAAAAGGACTTATTGCGGAATTCTTGCGACACAGTCTGTTTATTTGCCAAATGCTGTTATCTTTGGTATAATGTCAATTCGCCATGTACCATATGGTGCAGGGCGAATTAAAGGAGCGCATATGATTGAACGTTATTCTAATCCAAGAATGTCTTATATCTGGCAGGATGAATTTAAATTTAAAACTATGCTGGATATAGAGGTGTTTGTTTTAGAGGCTCTTGCCAAAGAGAAAAAGATTCCTTTACAAGCTGTAAGCCGCATTAAAAAAAAGGCTAAGTTTGATCTAAAACAAATCAGGAAAATTGAAGAGAAGACGCAGCATGATGTAGTTGCCTTTGTTACCAATGTCTCCCAATACATAGGCCAGGATGCTCAGTATTTTCATTTAGGCCTTACCTCGTCTGATATTTTAGATACTACCCTTGGTGTTCAGCTTAAAGCTGTTTCTGATATATTGATTGAGGATGTCCAGCAACTCCTGAAAATTCTGGCTAAAAAAGCCAAGGCTTATAAGGATATGGTTTGCATTGGCCGCACGCATGGTGTGCATGCTGAGCCGGTGACATTCGGCCTGAAATTAGCGCTTTGGTATGATGAGATGAGGCGTAATTTAGAGAGGCTCAAACTGGCTAAAGAAGAAATATCAGTTGGCAAAATTTCCGGGGCAGTAGGCACTTTTGCTAATATTGACCCGTGTGTAGAGGAGTTTGTTTGTCGAAAACTTGGCCTTAGGCCGGCAAAAATTTCTACCCAAATAATCCAGAGGGATATTTATGCCGTGTTTATGGCAAGGTTGGCGATCATCGGCTCAAGCCTTGAAAAGTTTGCCATTGAAATTAGGCATTTGCAAAGAACAGAAGTCTTAGAGGCAGAAGAACCATTTGCAAAAGGGCAAAAGGGCTCATCTGCCATGCCGCATAAGCGAAATCCGGTGATTTGCGAGAGAATTTGCGGCCTTTCCCGAATTTTACGCGGCAACAGTATAGTAGCAATGGAAAATATCGCGCTATGGCATGAGCGGGATATTTCTCATTCTTCAACAGAACGCCTGATTATGCCGGATTCTACCCTTGCCTTAGATTATATGTTGAATAAATTTATTCAGGTAATAGAGGGGCTAGAGGTGTATCCGCAAAATATGCTTGCTAATTTAGTAAAGACACATGGTTTAATATTTTCACAACGGGTGCTTTTGGCGCTAATGGATAAAGGCTTGCCTAGAATGAAGGCCTATGATTTGGTGCAGTGTTCGGCTATGAAGACATGGAAAGAAGGGGCAGACTTCAAAAAGAATCTTCTTAAAGACAACCGTGTGTCTAAATATCTGAGTGAAGAGGAAATGGATAAAATTTTTGATTTAAATTATTACCTGCGCAATATAGGTAAAATTTTTAAACGTCTGGGGTTGTGATGTTTCTTATTTTAATCTTTACGATTATTGGTTTTCTAGGAGGCTTAAGTTACGTACTTATTAAAAGAAGGCTTAGGCCGAATAAGCTATTGGTAGCTGCCTTTTTAGGGTTGTTGTCATTGGGGTTATGGAAAATATTTAGGGAATATTATAAGAAAAGCAAGTGGTAGAGAAATAAGAGAATATGCAAGGGTTAATAGCAGTTAAAAATCACTTGTGTCTAAATTAGACGTTACTTATCGACGCGAAATGTATTTTGAGATATCAAATT
>JASEHM010000233.1 GCA_030018895.1 Candidatus Omnitrophota bacterium | reverse complement strand
TCTATGATTATCAAAGGGTTATACAAATACTATCAAGTTATTTACGAATGACCCAAAAATAGCATTTCGTAATAATCCCAAGTACGAACTACGAACGACAAAATGAGCACTGTTAAATTTTACACATTAGGCTGTAAGGTTAATCAATATGAGACGCAGGCCATGAGGGAACAGTTTGATCAAGCGGGCTTTAGAGAATTGAAGGATAGCCAGCCAGCTGATTTTTATGTGATAAATACCTGTACTGTAACGCAAAGGGCAGATGTAGAATCCCTTAATTTTATCCGCAGGGTAAAAAGGGAAAATTCCAAAGCCCGGATTTTAGTTACCGGCTGTCTGACTGAGTTAGATGAAGACAAGATTAAGGATTTAAGCCGGGGCATCCTGATTGTAAAAAACAAAGGCAAACAAAGAATCCTCAATTTTTTAAACGAACATAACAGGCAAGATAAGCTAACGAGTGAAACGAATGAAGCTCCTCCCCGCCATAGGCAGGAAGGCAATGGTTTCGTCTCCTCTAACGAAAGCCATAGGCGGGGAGGTTTCTTGGAGCGAAATACTGAACCCCGCTTTAAGGCGGGGCGTCTGCATAAGGGCATCTCCTATTTTAAGGGGCATTCCCGCGCTTTTTTAAAGATTCAAGATGGATGCAATAATTTTTGTTCCTATTGTAAAGTTCCCTTGGTAAGAGGAGTTTCTCGCAGTAGGCCATTAAATGAAATTGTAGAAGAGGCAGAAAGACTTATCCAGAGTGGATATAAAGAAATTGTTTTAACAGGTATTTGTTTAGGGGCCTTTGGAAAAGATTTATCAGCTCAGGTTAATCTTAGCTGTCTCCTTGAGGGGTTAGAAAAAATAGACGGCTTAGAGCGGATTAGGCTAAGTTCTATTGAGATGATGGATGTTACAGATACCTTAATTAATAAAATAGCAGAGTCTAAAAAAATATGCCGGCATCTGCATATACCTTTACAGAGCGGCGATAATGAAATTTTAAAAAAGATGAACCGTCATTATGCCAGAGCCGAATATTTAGGGCTTATCAGGAAAATAAAGGTTCGTATTCCCGCTATAGCCATAACTACTGATTGCCTGGTGGGTTTTCCCGGCGAAACAGAAGTTAATTTCCTGAATACCATTGATTTAATCAAAAGAATTCTTCCTTTTAAAATTCATATTTTTCCGTATTCAAGAAGAGAGGGGACATTGGCTGCTGTTTATTCTGGAGGTGAGTTAAATTCAGCTGTAATTAAAAGAAGAATTTTGCAGCTTAAAGAGCTGGGACAAAAATGCGCTTTTGAGTTTGCCAAACAATTTTTCAACAAAAGTATTTTCTTGCTTATTGAAGGCCATTTTAAAGGATTATCCAGTACGTGGTATGGTCATACTGATAATTATATTAAAGTTAAGATCAGATCTGTGAAGAACTTGAAAAATCAAATTATAAAAATTCGTTTCACACCTAAAAATTGGCTTCAATCGTAATGCATCTCATTACTGGAGGCACATGTCATTTCCTCTGTTCAGCTGGCATAATCAATTGACACCTGGTAGAATCAATGGTATAGTATCTTGTCAATTAATTTAACGCAAATAAACGCTAATTTTGAACGAATAAACGCTAATTTGGATTCATTCGCGTTTATTCGCAATAAATTTGGGTTCTTTCGTAATTAACTTGAATCTTGAATAATAGTTGTCATTGTCCGGCTTG
>JASEHM010000232.1 GCA_030018895.1 Candidatus Omnitrophota bacterium | reverse complement strand
GGGTGAATCTCGGGAAGAGTTAAATATTGAATATGAGGGGAAAGAGTTGGTTGTTGGGTTTAATGCCAATTATCTGGTAGATGTTTTAAGAAACCTAACATTAGAGCAGGTAGAATTTGAATTAAGTGATAGTGAAAAGCCCGGAGTTATCCGCATGGATGATTATGTTTATATTGTTTTACCTATGCGTTTAGGGTAGGCATGGAGCCTATTAAAGGTGTTATTCAAAGCGTTATAAATAATCTAACTATAAAAAAAGCTGGCGGCACAGAAGTTAATCCATGGGCATTGTTGGAAAAAGCCTTGACAAAAAAGGATTTAAGGCATATAAAGTTTAATTATTTTAAGAAAGGTATTTTAAGTGTAAGCGTAGATTCTTCAAGTTGGCTTTATGATTTAAGTTTACGCAAAGAAAATTTGTTGCAGGAAATCAATAAGGAATCTTCCTTGGTTAAGGACATACGATTTCACATAGGGACGGTTAAATGAGCAAGGCAAATTCAAGAAAACAAATAGTGCAGGCATCTGAAGTGCCTATTGAGCCGGTTAAGGATAAGGCTTACGACGCTACCAATATTCAGATTTTAGAAGGAACTGAGGCAGTGAGGCGCAGGCCTGCTATGTATATAGGTGATACTGCTGTCAGGGGCTTGCATCATTTGGTTTATGAAGTAGTAGATAACAGTGTGGACGAACACCTTGGCGGATACGGTAAAAATATTGATGTAATTATTCGGCCGGATAATAGTGTAACTGTAACAGATGAAGGCAGGGGTATTCCTGTGGACATGCATAAAACCGAAAAAAAGCCGGCAATAGAGGTGGCATTAACTACCCTGCATGCAGGAGGTAAATTCGATCATCGCGTGTATAAGGTTTCTGGCGGCCTGCACGGTGTAGGCGTAAGTGTAGTTAATGCGCTTTCTGACTGGCTTGAGGCAGAGGTAAAAAGAGAAGGGAAAGTTTATCATCAGCGCTATGAGCGAGGCAAGACCGTTTCAAAGCTTACTGTTATCGGTAAAAGCAGTTCTACCGGAACAAAGATTACTTTTAAACCGGATAAAACCATATTTAACACAATAGATTTTTCCTATGATATATTAAGCCAGCGTCTAAGAGAGTTAGCGTTTTTAAATAAGGGTTTAAAGATAAAACTAGAGGATGAGCGCTCAGATAAAGAGGCGGTATTTGAGTTTAATGGGGGAATCATTTCTTTTGTGGATTATTTAAACAAAAATAAGGCGCCTTTACATAACAAGGTGATTTATTTTCAAAAAGAACAGGATGATATTATTGTGGAGGGCGCTCTTCAATATAATGAAGGTTATGCAGAGACTATCTTTTCCTTTGCCAACAATATCAATACCATAGATGGAGGAACACACCTTTCAGGTTTTAAATCAGCCTTAACGCGCGCGATTAATCAATATGCCAAGAATAAAAATTTACTTAAGGATGATATCGCGATTACCGGAGAGGATGGCCGCGAAGGAATAACCGCAGTTATTAGTGTTAAGGTTCCTAATCCGCAATTCGAAGGCCAAACCAAGGGGAAATTAGGCAATTCCGAGGCAGAGGGGGCTGTGGCTTCTGCCAGTTTAGAGGCGTTAAGCGCTTATTTTGAGGAAAATCCCTCTATCGCCAATAAAATTGTAGATAAGGTAATCCTGGCTTGCCGGGCGCGAGAGGCAGCGCGTAAGGCCCGGGAATTAACCCGTAGAAAAGGGGCACTTGAAGG
>JASEHM010000231.1:1014-1845 GCA_030018895.1 Candidatus Omnitrophota bacterium | reverse complement strand
GACAGTGCCCTATTTCCTGGAGTACTACAGAGTATCAATTAAAATAGGACGCTGTCCCTAATTTGTCATCTATTTTCAACTTTCGATTGCTCTACACTTTTCGCCTTTGGCGAAAAGTATTGCCCGGTGAGGATTCGAACCTCAACAGTCAGAGCCAAATTCTGATGTGCTACCATTACACTACCGGGCAGAATATTAAACCCAAAATCTGAATTAACCTCTTAATTTTTCCTGCTCATAGGCATCCAAAACCTTTTTCTGCAAATACTCCCTGAAAGGCTGGGTTATAGGATGAGCAATATCCTTATGTTCTAATTGGCTCATTCCTTTGGCTTCATGATTTAAAGGCCTGTTTGCGCTAAAAGAGCCTTCAGCCCCAAAAGAGGAATGGCCTGAAAGATTTGGCAAAGGCAGGCTGGCTGCGCACTGATTGCAATACTTACTGCGTACTTCATTCTTAAAACCGCATTTCGGGCATGGCTGCTTAATTTTTTTGGAAGGCATCGCAATAAACAAGCCATTTGAACCTTCTATTACCTTTATATTTCTTACTACAAAAGAATCATCAAAAGTTACGCTTACATATCCTTTAAGTTTTTTATCCGGTAAATCCTTAAGAGCTACCTTAACCTCAGTTATCTCCATAGATGTTCCCTCCCTTGCATAAGATAACCCTCATCCAGCGCGCAGGCAGACTAAAAGATTATTCCACCGCGTCCGTAGACAGGGTTATTAGGTAACAGTTCGGCTTCCGAAAGTTCTCGCCTCCCGTTTTTGTCATGCCCGTGAAAACGGGCATCCATTCTGTCATACCCTCTATAGATTCCCGCT
>JASEHM010000231.1:0-829 GCA_030018895.1 Candidatus Omnitrophota bacterium | reverse complement strand
CCACTTCCTGACATTAAAATTGACCTTAGGCCGAGACTCTTTAACTTTTTTTGTATATTCTTTACCTGCGAATATAGATTAACTGTAATATTCTCCAAACTATTATATAATAAGCCGACTGGCAAAATATGTTTTTTGGTTAACTCTGAAATTAATATATTAACATTATATTTCGGCATTGTCAAACCCTCGGCTTTACCGAGAGATATTAATTCATCCCATTTTCCGTATATAAACGGCGTAGAAACCTTTAATCCCGGAACAACAAGAACATGCCAAAGTTTAATTCTATTAAGGTTATTTAACGGCCTTATCTTATCCCCCCGGCCGTAGGCAAGGGCAAATGAAGTATTATAAATAAAAAAAGGGACATCACTGCCAATTCTGCCGGCTAATCTAGCCAATGCCCTTACAGAAAGCTTAAGCCCCCAAAGCTTATTTAGGCCTAAGATTACACTTGCGGCATTGCTTGAACCTCCGCCAAGGCCAGCCCCAATAGGTATACGTTTTATAATCTGTATATCAACGCCAGTATCTATCTTAAACTTTTTTTTAAAAATTTCAGCGGCGCGATAACAAAGATTAGAGTTATCTTTAGGCATTAAAGGATTGCTGCAAATAATTCTTATTTTCTTATCCGGGCGGGATTTTAGGTTGATTCTATCAGCGAGGGATATTCTTTCAAATAAGGTTTCTATATTATGAAAATTATCCTTGCGCCTGTTTCTAACCTTTAGGTAAAGGTTTAATTTAGCGTAGGATAAAATAGTAAGCCTCTGTAACAGTTCAGCTTCCGGAAGTTCTCGCCTCCCGTTTTTGTCATGCCCGT
>JASEHM010000230.1 GCA_030018895.1 Candidatus Omnitrophota bacterium | reverse complement strand
GGGGTAAACTCCAGCGGGAATTCAGAAGGCATATTTCTGGATTGTCCGGTCAAGCCGGACAATGACAACTATTATTCAAGATTCAAGTTAATTACGAAAGAACCTAAATCCTCCCACAATAATAATGAAAGAACTCAAATTCTGGGTTTAAGGAAGTCTTATGGTTAAAATTATTGCAATTTGCAATCAAAAAGGCGGCGTGGGTAAAACTACTTCCGCGATTAATATTTCCACATATCTTGCTTTAGCAGGTAAAAAAGTAATGCTTATTGATTTAGATCCACAGGCAAATGCCACTAGCGGCCTTGGCTTAGATAAACATAATATCCAAAAAAGCACGTATCATGTTCTTTTGGAAGAAGTAGAAATAAAGGATGTTGTGCAGATTACGGCAATTAATAATCTGTGGCTTGCTCCTTCTAATTTAGATTTAACCGGCGCAGAAGTAGAATTAGTAGGAGCATTAGGCAGGGAGAATAGATTAAAGAAAGCCTTGGAAAAAGAAAAGGAAAATTTTGATTTTATCATTATTGATTCGCCTCCTTCCCTTGGCCTTTTGACTATTAATGGTTTATGCGCTGCAGATTCAGTTTTAATTCCTGTGCAATGTGAATATTATGCTTTAGAAGGACTAACGCAACTCATTAACACTGTTAAACTTATCAAGGATAATCTTAATTCTAATCTAATGATTGAAGGGGTTTTGCTTACTATGGCAGATTATAGGACTAACCTTACTAAGGAAGTGATCCAAGAGGTAAGGAATTATTTTAAAGAAAGAGTTTATGAAAGTGTAATTCCGCGTAATATTCGTTTGACTGAAGCGCCTAGTTTTGGTAAGCCAATCGCCTTGTATGATAAGGATTCATTGGGCAGTCAAAAATACGAAGAGTTAAGTAGGGAGATTTTAGGAGGGAATCAAAAATGGAAGCAAGAGCTTTAGGTAAAGGCCTGGCCGCATTAATTCCTGAAAAGGAAAAAAGCCATAAAGAAGAGGTTATTTATGTTCAGATTGAACAAATTAAACCTAATCCTTTTCAACCGAGAGAGGATTTTAATGTCCAATCTATTGAAGAATTAGCGCAATCCATAAAAGAAAAAGGGGTAATTCAGCCGCTCTTAGTTAGGCGTAAAAATGATTATTATGAATTGATTGCTGGAGAAAGGAGATTGCGTGCTGCTAACCTGTTGAATCTCAAAGAGATACCTATTTTGGTTAAAAATGCGGGTGATTTAGATTCTTTAGAATTAGCCTTAATTGAAAATGTTCAACGGCAAAACCTTAATCCTATTGAAGAAGCGCATGCCTACAAGTATCTTATAGAAAAGTTTCAGATTTCACAAGAAAAGATTGCCGAGGTTATGGGAAAGGCAAAAGCCACTATTTCTAACATCTTGAGAATATTAAAGTTACCGCAAGAAATCCAGGTAGAGATTAGAAACGACCGCATCTCCTTTGCCCATGGAAGGGTATTATTAGAATCAGAGGATGTAAATTTACAAAGGCGCCTGACTCAAGAGATTATTTCTAAAGGTTTATCAGTAAGAGAGTTAGAGAACTTAATTAAGATGCATCGGCCAAAGGGGATTAAGCGTCGGATGCAGCCTTTAAATAAAGAGCCATATATCGCAGTTTTAGAAGAAGAATTGCAGCAAATTCTGGCTACCAAGGTTCGAATCAGCAAAAGAAAAAAACGCGGTCAGATTTCAATTGAGTTTTATTCAACTGAGGATTTAGAGAGAATTGTGAAGGTGATTAAAAAGTGAAAAGTCATTTTGCTGTGATTAAGGCAAAAACAGAGTAACAGTTCAGCGTTCAGAAGTAAATCAGGGTGTCATTCCCGCCCCCGTTTTC
>JASEHM010000022.1 GCA_030018895.1 Candidatus Omnitrophota bacterium | reverse complement strand
TATGATTATCAAAGGGTTATACAAATACTATCAAGTTATTTACGAATGACCCAAATCTCGGGTTAAAAGTCATCGCCGAAGGAGATTTTCTTAAATGGCAATAGATAAAAATATTGTTGAATATGCGGCGCATCTTAGCCGAATTGAATTAAGCCCTAAAGAAACAGAGAAATTATCCCTGCAATTCTTAGATATTCTAAACTTTATTGATAAGTTAAAGGAATTAAATATAGAAGGCATTGAGCCTACAAGCCATATCTTGCCTGTTAATAATGTACTGAGAACGGACGAATCAAAAGACCACTTATCTACTGATAAAATACTTATGAATGCGCCCAGTCGCCGAGACAACTTTTTTACAGTGCCAAAGGTGATTGAATGAAGCTCCTCCCCGCTTATAAGGCGGGGAGGTTTCTTGAAGCAAGAATCAAGGGGACGGTTCTATTTTTCCTTCGGGAAAAATAGGGGGAAAAATAGAACCGTCCCCTTGATTGCAGAGTTAGAAAAATGGAATTAAATAAATTAACTGCGCATGAATTAATTGAGAAAATAGATAAAGAAGAAATTACTTCTCAAGAAATAATTTCTTCTCTTGAGAAAAGAATTAAAGAGGTTGAGTCTAAGGTTAAGGCTTATACAAAAGTTTCTGATTTAAATCTTTTATGCCCAACATCCAACATTAAACATCCAACATCTCTTTTAAAAGGTATTCCCATATCCATTAAAGATAATATCTGTACCGAAAGCCTTAATACTGAGTGTTGTTCTAAAATTCTCAAAGGATTCAAGCCGCCTTATGATGCCACGGTTATCAAAAAATTAAAAGAAGCCGGAGCATCTATTTTTTTCTTAAAAACTAACATGGACGAATTCGCTTTTGGCTCCTCAACGGAAAATTCGTATTTTGGCCCCACGCAAAATCCCTGGGACTTAGAGTGTGTGCCAGGCGGTTCATCAGGAGGTTCTGCTGCCTGCGTAGCAGCTGATGAGGCAATCTGGGCATTAGGCTCAGACACAGGCGGTTCAATCCGCCAGCCCGCGTCTTTTTGCGCAGTGGTTGGCCTAAAACCTACTTATGGCAGGGTTTCCCGTTATGGCCTGATAGCCTTTGCTTCCAGCCTTGATCAAATCGGCCCGATTACCAAAGATACAAGAGATAATGCATTACTGTTAAACATTATTGCCGGGCCAGACAAAAATGATTCAACCTCAATTAACACAGATGTCCCTGATTATACAAAATCACTGGGGTTAGATATCAAAGAAATTAAAATCGCTTTGCCTAAAGAGTATTTTCTTTCCGGCCTCGATCCGGAAATAAAAGACATAATAAACGAAGCGATAAA
This sequence comes from Candidatus Omnitrophota bacterium, assembly GCA_030018895.1. Lineage (GTDB taxonomy): Bacteria > Omnitrophota > Gorgyraeia > Gygaellales > Profunditerraquicolaceae > CAKKQB01. The sequence goes on along the minus strand of JASEHM010000022.1, from coordinate 7,624 downwards.
TAAACTAAAATCGCTAAAAGCGGATTTTAAAGAGGTATCCCTGCCTCATACAGAGTATGCAGTAGCAGTGTATTACATTATTGCAACTGCTGAGGCCTCTTCAAACCTCGCCAAATTCGACGGGGTGCAGTATGGGTATAGGGCAAAAGGTAAATTAATAGATATGTATAAAAAGACCAGGGGAGAAGGATTTGGGGAAGAAGCTAAGAGAAGGATAATTCTTGGCACCTTTGTTTTATCTCACGGATATTACGATGCATATTATTTGCGCGCCTTAAAAGTACGCACGCTTTTAAAACAGGATTTTGATGAGATTTTTAAGGAGTTTGATTGCATCGTTACGCCAACCTCGCCTACATCGGCATTTAAAATCGGAGAAAAAATAGAAGATCCTTTAAAAATGTATCTTTCTGATATTTACACTATATCCGCAAATTTAGCAGGAATACCTGCGATATCCATACCTTGCGGCTTTACTAAAAAAGGGCTTCCTGTAGGCCTGCAAATTTTAAGCAAGCCATTTAATGAAGAGATGCTTTTTAGAGTTGCTTACGCCTATGAACAAAACACTGAATGGCATAAGATGAAGCCAAAATTATGAAGCTCCTCCCCGGCATAAGCGGGAAGGCAATGGTTTCGTCTCCTCTAACGAAAGCCATAAGGCGGGGAGCGAAATACTAAGCCCTACACCGTATGATGCAGGGAGAATGTATAAATGAAATACGAACCTGTAATCGGATTAGAAGTCCACGTGCAATTAAAGACAAAAACCAAGGCCTTTTGCGGATGCCCTACGGAATTTGGTAAAGAGCCGAATTCACAGGCCTGCCCGGTATGCCTCGGTTTTCCCGGATCCCTGCCTGTTTTAAACAAAGCTTATCTATATTACGCAATTAAAACAGCGCTTGCCTTAAATTGCGCTATTCAGGAAAAACATAAGTTTGATCGAAAAAATTATTTTTATCCCGACCTTCCTAAAAATTATCAAATCTCTCAGTATGACCTGCCCTTAGCAAAAAAAGGGTATCTAGATATCGCTATAGAAAATAAAATTAAACGTATCCGCATAAACAGGGTACATATGGAAGAGGATGCAGGAAAGCTCATCCACCAGGAAGATTTAAGCCTCCTGGATTTTAACCGTACAGGCATGCCTTTATTAGAAATCGTAACTGAACCGGATATAAACTCGCCTAATGAGGCTTATGAATATCTCACCTCCTTAAAAAACCTCCTTGAATATCTTGATGTTTCTGACTGCGATATGGAAAAAGGGTCTTTACGCTGCGACGTTAATATATCCTTAAGGCCGGAAGGCACATCAACCTTAGGCATAAAAACTGAATTAAAGAATATGAATTCTTTTAAAGGGGTAAAAGACAGCCTTACCTTTGAAATTAAACGCCAGCAAGAGATATTAACAGAAGGAGGCAAACTTACTCAGGAAACAAGGCTCTGGGATGATCAATCATGCTCTACCCTTCCTATGCGCCTAAAAGAAGAGGCTAAAGACTACAGGTATTTTCCCGAGCCTGACCTGCCGCTTTTTATCAATGATGCAAAGATAATAGAAGAGATTAAAAAAACTATCCCTGAACTGCCCCACCAAAAATTAGAGCGGTTTATCAAGGCTTACGGCTTATCTGAAAGTTCAAGCAAAATTTTAATCGCAAACAAAAAAGATGCTGCCTTTGCTGAGGAATGTATAAATGAATGGCCGGATAAAGATAAAAGGCCTGTAGTAAACTGGCTAATCGGGCCACTCATTTTTGAATCCAACAATAGAAAATGCAATATCTCGGATTTAAATATCCCTGGAGGAACTTTTGAGTTAATAAATCTCATTAAATCCACAGAAGACGAAAAAATCTCAAACTTAACGGCAAAATCCGTATTAAGTGAATCCCTTGATACCGCCAAAACACCCTCACAGATAATTAAAGAAAAAAATTTAGAACAGGTTTCAGATGTTGAAAATTTAAATAAAATTGCCCAAGAGGTCATTAAGGAAAACGCCAGATCAGTCTCGGATTATAAACAAGGCAAAGATAACGCAATAATGTTTCTGGTTGGCTCTATGATGAAGAAATCCAAAGGTAAAGCAAATCCAAAGACAGCACAGGAGATATTAAGGGAAATTTTAAATACGGATTAAACGCAGGCATCAGATTCCTTAAGGGTATCCGGATATCCACACTTCCCGGATGTACGCAACGCAAGTAACATAGCTATAATGCTCTGTCAACTAAATACTGTTTTAATAATTTTAGCTCAGATTCACACAGATAAAAGATAGATTCACACTGATGCCAACGGGAAAATCTGTGTGCATCTTTTAAACTATTTTAAGCTGTGATATCCATTGCTATCTGTGTGTATCTGTGTAACATAGAAGTTTTATTTAGTAGACAATGCACTTTAACATATATTATACGACGGAGGTTAAAATAATGCGCAGGAAATTATATAAAGCCTTTCAATTGTTGGCCTCAGGATCAAGAAAAGTTTTTGGGTTAAAACTTTTCTTGATTTTTATCGCGATTGTTTTTACGGGCTACTCAATTACTGCTTCAGAGATTGATAAGAAAAAAAGAGATGACCTTTATAAACAGGTGAGGCTTTTTTCAGATTCATTAACCATTATACAAACTGATTATGTTGATGATGTAACTACCAAAAAACTAATTTATGGCGCGTTAAAAGGTATGCTTTCTTCTTTAGATCCGCACAGCCAGTTTATGGACCCTGATACATATAATGAGCTAAAGGTTGATACTGGAGGAAAATTTGGCGGATTAGGAATTGAGATTACTATAAAAGACGGCCTTTTAACTGTAATAACGCCTATAGAGGATACCCCAGCATGGAAGGCAGGTATAAAAAGCAATGACAGAATTGTTAAAATTGATAACGGACTGACACGCGACATAACTATTTCTGAGGCGGTAAAGAAATTAAGAGGGAAGCCAGGGACAACAGTAAACATCAGCGTTTTACGGGAATCAGAAAAAAAGATTCTGGAGTTTAAGATTATAAGGGATATTATCAAAATAAAGGATATCAAAGAAGCAAGAATATTGGAAAATGGAATCGGATACATCCGTTTAACTGAATTCATGGAAAATACACCGAAGGATTTCAGCGCTGCCCTTGAAAATCTATCCAAATCCAATATGAACAGTCTTATATTGGACATCAGAAATAACCCCGGCGGCTTATTAGATGTAGCAGTCAGGGTTACAGAAAAATTCCTCGAAAAAGGAAAGCTGATAGTATCTACGAAAGACAAAAAAACAGTGCAAAACCTAAAAATTTTCTCGCAGGCAGCTAACCCTATCCTGAATCTGCCGATGGTTATATTGATTAATGAAGGCTCTGCCTCAGCCAGTGAAATAGTTGCCGGCTGCCTGCAGGATTACAAAAGGGCTATAATAGTAGGCATTAAATCATTCGGCAAAAGTTCTGTGCAGACAGTTATACCGTTATACGATGGCTCGGCTTTAAAACTTACAACCAGCAAATATTTCACTCCGGCAGGCAGAGAGATTCATGGCAAAGGCATTGTTCCGGATATCATAATAGAAGAAGCAAAAATTGAAACAGAAAAAAACAAAGACCAAAAACCAGAAGATGTATTTGAAAAGGTAGAACAAAAAGAGAAACCCGAGAAACCCAAAAAAGAAGAAAAAACCTTTGATTACAAAACTGATAATCAACTTAACCGGGCAGTGGATATTCTTAAAGCAATCCGGATATATAAAGAAACTAAATAGATGAGGGTGTGCATAATTCTTTCGTCATTCAGACTGTGTCGCAATTCGTGTTTTTCGTCATTGCGAAGAGCGAACGAAGTGAGCGGCGAAGCAATCTCCGACGGTGATAGAGATTGTTTCGCCCCGCCTGCGGCGGGGCTCGCAATGACAAAGCATGAATTATGCGCGCCCCTCAAATAAATGAAACTTAAGAAAATAATAATCTTAACTTTATTGACGCTGATTATTATAGGTATTTGGATCCGACCTAAGAAAATAATCAAAACACCTGTTATTATAAAAGGAAAAATAGCCATATGTATTGATGATTTTGGCTATACCTTAGATAATCTGGATATTTTAAGGCAAATAAAATATCCCCTGACCTGCGCGATATTGCCTAATCTGAATTATTCAGCGAAAATCGCAAAAGAATTGCATTTAAAAGGATTTGAAGTAATCCTGCATTTACCTATGGAGCCGCACAAAAAATGTCCGCTTGAAAAAGATACCATTACCTCCTCGCAAGATAAAGCAGAAATCCAGCGCCTCATTAATCAAGGCTTAAACAGCATTAAGTATGCTAAAGGCGTCTCAAACCATATGGGTTCGTTTATAACTGAAAACAAAAAGATTATGGAAATTATACTTAAGGAACTAAAAAAAAAGCGTCTTTATTTTTTGGATAGCTTTGTTTCGCCAAATTCTGTTTGCCTGCCTCTTGGCCGAAACATTGGCCTAGCCATTGTTAAAAGAGATGTATTTTTAGATAACAGAATAAAGATAGAGTATATAAAAGGCCAAATCAATAAACTAAAGATTATCGCCAAAACAAAAGGAAGCGCCATTGGTATCGGGCATGATCGAAAAACCACATTAGAGGCATTAAGAGAAGTGATGCCGCAAATAGAAAAAGAAGGTTACAGGTTTGTGTTTGTATCGGATTTAATAAATTAAAAAAAAGGTTTTTATGTATACTCTTGGCATTGAAACCTCCTGCGATGAAACATCCTGCGCAGTGGTTAAAAACGGCAAAAAGGTATTATCCTGCATAGTTAACTCTAGCCTTAAACTTCACAAAATTTATGGGGGGGTTATCCCTGAAATTGCCTCAAGACAGCAATTAGAAACAATTGTTGATGTAACAGATGCCGCATTAAAGGAGGCAAGAATCAATCTTAAAGATATAGGTTTAATAGCCGTTACTAATGGCCCTGGGCTTATGGGTTCTTTGCTCGTAGGCGTATCCTTTGCTAAGGCGCTAAGCCTTAGCTTTAATATCCCTTTATTAGGCGTTGATCATGTTTTAAGCCATATATACGCAAACTTCTTACAAACGCAAAGATTGCAACCACAAAAAACGCAGAGATTTTTACTTACGACGGCCACTATAGCTGCGCCGTTTGTAGCGCTGGTGATTTCAGGAGGGCATACAAACCTATATTTTATCAAGGACTTTGATAAGATTGAGCTTCTGGGACAAACGCAGGATGATGCCTGCGGCGAGGCATTTGATAAAGTGGCTAAAATTTTAGGTTTAGGTTATCCGGGCGGCCCAAAGATTGAGTATCTGGCTAAATCCGGAAACCCAAAAAAATTGAAGCTCAACTGTTCTAATACCAAGCAGCCGCTAAATTTTAGTTTCAGCGGCATTAAGACGGCAGTGTTGTATTTGGTTAGCCGATTAGCTGGCAAACCGGCTAACCGGCTAACCAAAGATATTGTAACAGTTCAGCGCTCAGAAGTAAATCAGGGTGTCATTCCCGCGCAAGCGGGAATCCAGAAAAGATATGACAGAATGGATGCCCGTTTTCACGGGCATGACAAAAACGGGAGGCGAGAACTTCCGGAAGCTGAACTGTTACAAGATATTGCTGCTTCGTTTCAAGAAACAGTTATAGAAACGTTAATTAGAAAATCTTTGTTAGCCTGCGAGCTAAAGAAAACAACTAAGCTTGCCCTTGGCGGCGGGGTAGCAGTAAATAACAGGCTAAGAGAAAAGTTCTCTGATGCCGCAAAAAGAAACAATATTACCTGTTTTTTCCCCGCCAAAGATTTTTGTACGGATAATGCGGCAATGGTCGCCGGATTTGGCTTTCAGTTATTTAAAAAAGGCTACCTGTCTGATTTAGGGTTAGATATAAGCTGACACGCAATACAAAATGGGAGGTAGAATATGTTTACAGACAGCCAGATTATTTGGCGCTTAGTATTAACTATAATTTTAAGCGGCTTTATTGGCCTTGAACGTCAGCTGCATCGCAGAACCGCCGGATTACGTACGCACATCTTAGTATCTTTAGGGTCATGTCTTATTATGTTGACATCTCTATATGTTTTTGATATATATAGGGCATATACCCCTGTTGATCCGGCGCGAATTGCCGCAGGCGTAATTACCGGTATTGGTTTTCTTGGCGCAGGAACAATAATCAGAGAAAAAGAAGGAATAAAAGGGCTTACCACAGCTGCAAGCCTTTGGGTAGCAGCAGGCATAGGTTTAGCTGTAGGCTGCGGTTTTCTTAATGCCGCTATTTATACCGCAATTTTAACGTTAGTAGTATTGCTTCTTCTTCGGTACTTAGAAGAGATGCTATACAATGGACAGGAGAAATAACAATCCATTACGCAATACACACTACAAGATAGGAGGATAAACACTATGGCATTTAAAAAAAAGATAGAAGAGAAAATTCTTGATGTTGATGCTGCAATGCAAGGCACATTAAGCTTTAAAGATCCTGTTAACTTGCGTATAAATGGAAAATTTGAAGGGAGTTTAGATACCAAAGGTAATTTAACCATAGGCCAAACTGCCTCTATTACAGCTGATATTACAGGCGATAATATTGTGGTAGGAGGCAGAATAAAAGGAAAAATAATTGCCAGGGAAAGATTAACGCTCCTGCCTCAGGCAATAGTTGAAGGCAATATTTATCCGGCAAAATTAAATATCGCAGAAGGCGCAATCCTCGAAGGCACCTGTTCCATGCTAAGGGATTATCTAAATGTCGAGGAATTAATGAAGTACCTTGAGGTGAGCCTAGATACGGTTATGGAATGGGCGAATTCCGGAAAGATACCTGCTCAAAAAGAAGGCAATGACTGGAAATTTGAAAGAAAAGCGATTGATGCCTGGGTTGCCTCTGGAAAAATAGGAAACACGAATTAACACGAATGAAAACACAAATAACCACTTACCGTCATTCTGAGGCCAAAGGCCGAAGAATCTAAAATATTTTAAAGTATATCTTGAAGATTGCAAAACTAATAAGAAATTTCTTGGTTAAAAAAGCATTCCTATTATTTTTACAAAGATCAATAATATGCGCACAGAAAAACTTTTAACTGTCAGAGATGTTTCCATAATCCTGGGTATTTTAGAAAAAGATGTGCTGGATTTGGCTGAAAAAGGCACCTTGCCCGCTTACAAGGTTGGCGGAATATACTTAAGATTCAAAAAAGACCAGGTTTTTGAATTCAAGAAGTCAATTGAATCAACTTCCGCTAATTCCAAACCCCTTCAAAAATACCCACTTAAAGATCGAATCAGCGATTTTTTCTATTTTAATGATTTTTATATCCTTGCGGGCTTGGTTATAATTTTATTATTGGTTATTATATTCCGATAATACAAGACTCTTTTTTCATGGTATAGGAAAGCAAAAAACTTTCCTTATACCACTGCGAAAATCGTTTCTAAAAGTCATCGCCGAAGACGATTTTCTTGAATGGTTTCTATTGAATCTTGTATTTTAAAGGACGTTTTGAGCACAAGATTAACACAGATGTATATAGTTTATTAGTTATGCTGTTGACACTCGTGTCCAAATTAGACGTTACTTATCGACGCGAAATGTATTTTGAGATAT
>JASEHM010000229.1 GCA_030018895.1 Candidatus Omnitrophota bacterium | reverse complement strand
ATTGATTTTATTCGGAATTATCGTCTAACAGGTGGGGGTTGTTGCGGAATTGCTGAGGACTTTGAACCACAGTTTCCTGAAAAGTAATTGCCTGTAAGGGCATCTAAAGACGCGGTGAGCTCCTTGAGCCTTAACTCTTTCTCAAAACATTTCTTTCTCTCTTCTAATCCAAGGCTGTCTAATTCCATCTTTACTCGAATCCTTTCAAAATATACTTTAGTGACCTCATCAAGAATATTATTACGTAACTTAACCATCAACTGCGAACGCACATCAATAGAAGCCTGATCATTATTCCAGATAAAATCACTCAAATTCCATCTTAAGGATATACCCCAATCTATGGCATCGCGTCCGCGGCGCAATATATCATCGTTAATTTTTGTAGTTGAACCGCCTTCCCAATGCCAAAGGTCAGTAGTATCCCTGTCTATGCCGATACTGACCTGAGGCAACAATGCCTTTTTTGCCGCTTGCTTTCTCCAGGCTTTTATCTTTTCCGGTTCAACCTCAGCATACCTAATCGCTACCTCCTGAACCTGATTAATCCCTGGTTCGCCCTGACAATAAAATAAAACAGGATTACCTCGCTTGTTACTGCCAAGATTAAAAGGACTTGACTTAAATAAACCTTTCTCAGTAGCAGCATACAGATTACCTTGTTTATCCATAGCTAATGATCTTATTTCCTGCGCTATAAGGCCAATTGACAATTCCTGCCAGCGCTCATTCTTATATGCAAATATCCCTGACCTGGCAACAGCTAAAATACTAGAAACCTCAGATAATAATAAAAACCTTATCTTTCGGTCAAACAAGCCAAAATCCGACAATGCCTTCCAGCTTAAACCATTATCCCTGCTTTCATAAACCCCCTTATTTGTACCTAGATATAAATTATTCGCATTAATCGGATCAGTAATTATACACCATATTTCAGAACTCCTATCTCCCTCATCCATGGCCTCTTCAAAAACATCATCCTCGCCATTAACTTCCTTTGGCCATGCAATAAAAATCCTCTCCCAGGTTTTTCCTTCATCCTGCGTTTTAAATACGCCGCTAGAGCAGGCAACATAAATACAATCCGGCTTTTTTATATCAATACTAATAGATGAAATCTGACTGCTGCTGATCTTGCCTGTTTCCTTATGCCAACTGCGGCCCTTATCCCTACTCACAAAAAGGCCTGCTTTTGTGCCTAAAAAAATCGCATTAGCTGATAAAGCAGCTGCCAGGCACTGGTTTTCCAAAGAATTTTTACCCTTAAAAATTCTTTTCCAATCTTTTCCCTGGTTTAAACTTAAAAAAAGGCCGCTAGTGCTTAAGGCATAAATTGAGTTTTTATTTTTTGAATCAATTAACAAAGAATTCACCCTCTGATCTCTGCCCCCTATGGATAAAACCCTTTCCCAGCTTTGGCCTGCGTCCCTGCTCTTTAAAACTGCATTAATCGCAGCAGCAAAAATAATATTTGGGTTATCCGAAGAAATTAACACCGCGCTAAAATCTCCTTTACCCCTGCCTATATCTTCCCATACCAACTCCACGGCAAAAACACCCAGCACCAAGCTTAGCACAATTCCCCCTGTCAACGCTAACACCAGTATATACTTTTTCATTTTTTCTGCCTCCTGCTATAATAGACGCAGAAAACGAAAAAATCTCACATAAAAACTTCCCAAAAAAAAGGGTTCTTTAAAAATCATGTAAAGGTTCGGTAATGTCAAATAAATTGTGTAAATTCTTTTAAAGGTTTCACTTGCCATTTGGAATTTAGCCGGTTGAAAATAGCATATATTATTCTACTTACGCTGTTATAATGGGACTGTTGCGAAATAGCCTAAAATAACGATGTCAAGTAATTTGTTTTCTCGTC
>JASEHM010000228.1 GCA_030018895.1 Candidatus Omnitrophota bacterium | reverse complement strand
ATCTCAAAATACATTTCGCGTCGATAAGTAACGTCTAATTTGGACACGAGTGATGAAAGAATATTTAGAAAAACTACCGCAGGAAATTAAGGATCTGGTATATCTAATCAGTGATACTGCCTGTAGAGAAGATACGGCAGTTTATCTTGTGGGCGGATTTGTCAGGGACCTGATTCTGGGGGTTAAAAATCTGGATGTTGATATTGTGGTAGAGGGTGATGGAATTAGTTTTGCGGAAAAGTTATCAGTAAGGCTTAACGCAAAATTAGTTAGCCACAAGCGATTTGGCACAGCTGTTATTATGGTAAAGCCGCATTTAAAAATTGATGTTGCCAGCGCAAGAAATGAGCATTATCCTAAACCTGCGCATCTGCCGATAGTTTCCAGCGGCACCTTAAGAGAGGACCTTTATCGCCGCGATTTTACTATAAACGCAATGGCGATAAGCATTGGCAGGGAGGCATTTGGAAGATTAATAGATTTTTTCTGCGGGAAGAGGGATTTGTTTGAGAAAAAAATCCGCATTTTGCATAACTTAAGTTTTATAGATGATCCTACGCGGATATTCAGGGCAATCCGTTTTGAAAAAAGATATAATTTTAAGATTGAGCCGTTAACCTTAAAGATTTTAAAGGAATCAGTTAAGCTTAATATGCTTCATAAAGTCCAGCCGCAGAGGCTTAGAGAGGAGCTGATTTTAATTCTAAAAGAAGAACGTCCTTTAGTTTATATAAAACGTATACAAGCTCTGGCAGGGCTTGATTTTATAAAGCCAGGCCTATGTTTGAGCAAGAAAACTTATCAGCTCATTGGTTCTCTTAAAAAACAGCTTGTTTGGTTTAAGGAAACTTATCCTCAAAAAAGGCCCATTGATGAGTGGCTCATTTTTTTTATAGGCATTATAGATTCTCTTACTATAAAAGATACGCAGGCAATTTGCAAAAAGTTTGTTTTGCGATTAGGAGAGGAAAAAAGGCTTTTGCTATATAAAGAAATTTCCCGTAAATTTATCCTAAATTTATGCAGGGAAAAGGTTAGGCCGTCGGAAATCTTTGCAGGGTTTGAGCCGTTAAGCTATGAGATTCTTCTTCTCCTGAAGGCGAAATATAAGGGTAAGGCTTTTCAAAAACACATCAAAGATTTTTTTGAGATTTATAACGGAATGCGTATTTTGATATCCGGCCATGATTTGGGCGCCTTAGGCGTTAAGCCCGGCCCGGTTTATCAGAAGATTTTCTCAAAAGTTTTAAATGCGAAATTAGACGGTATAGTAAAGACAAAAGATGAAGAGCTGGCACTAATAAGAAAAATCGCGAAAATACACTAACCCAGTTTCCCGATTAGAATGGAAACAGTTTCCCGATTGGGATGGAAACAGTGTCCGTAGAGTAGAGGTGAAAGATGCTAAGACATGATAGAGTTGCGCAGGCAATAAAGGAAGAAGCGAGTACTATTTTGCATAATGAGCTAAAGGATCCGCGCCTTAAGTTTGTTACAATTACTCAGGTAGAATTAAGCGCGGATCTAAGGAACGCTAAGATTCTCTTTAGCGTGCTTGGTAAGGATGAGGATTATAAAAAGGTAAAACAGGCCTTAAATTCTGCCATAGGTTTTATCCGCAGTTTAATTGCTAAAAGGATTAATCTAAGGTTTGCCCCGGAGATTATTTTTAGAGAGGATAGATCTAGCGAATACAGCATTAGTATTCAGAAGGTGTTTGAGGAGATAAAAGAATTAAGGGAAGCTAAGGAAGCGAAGGAACTTTAAAAATCAGAATTAAGAACTAAGAAGTAGAAAAAAACTATAATAGTTTAGCTTTTAGAAGTGTTCTGTCATTCAGGCTGTGTCGCAATTCGTGTTTTTCGTCATTGCGAGGAGCGAACGAA
>JASEHM010000227.1 GCA_030018895.1 Candidatus Omnitrophota bacterium | reverse complement strand
CAAGTTAGCAAAGTCCTGTAAAGAAAGGGTTTCCGGCCGGCTGTGCTTAGAGATGTTATATTTATCAAAAAATTGTTCCAAACTTTGCGCTGAGATTATGCCTAAAAGGCTGTTTCTTAATGTTTTTCTCCTTTGATTAAAGGCGCCTCTTGTAATTTTAAAAAATAGCTTTTCATCTTTTACGTTTATTGCCGGGTTTTGTCTTATCTTTATATTTAGCAGGATTGAGTCTACCTTTGGCACCGGATAAAAACTATTTTTCTTAATCACAAATACTATTTTGGGTTCTGTATAATACTGCGTGAAAATAGTAAAGGAACCATACTTTTTTGAACCAGGAGAAGCTATCATCCTTAAGGCGAATTCTTTCTGCACTGTAATAAAAATATCGCTGATTTTATCCCTAAATTTAATCAGATGTTCAATAATAGGGCTTGAGATATAATAAGGGATATTGCCAAATACCCTAATCCTTTGCTTGGCTCTGCAAAAATATTTTTTTAAATTAAATTTTAAGACATCTTGCCTTATTACCTGTGCACTTAAGAAGTCTTTTAAGTTATTCTTTAGGCTCTCGCAAAGATACGGATCAATCTCCAGGGCAAATATTTTATTAACCCTTTCTGCAATCAGCGTAGTCAACTCCCCCCTGCCGCTTCCTATCTCTAAAACCGTATCCGAATCTTTAAAATCACAGGCATTGATAATCTTTCTCTGGATATTTTTATCCACCAGAAAATTCTGCCCCAATCTTTTTTTAGGCCTGATATTCATACACATTACACATTACACAATTTAACAGCAAGCCTAATTGCCTCAATTAATGAATGGGGCCTGGCAAGGCGAGGATTTTCGGCAATATCAAAAGCAGTGCCATGCAAAGGGGATGTTCTGATAAAGGGGAGGCCTAAAGTTAGGTTTACCCCTGTGTCAGAACCGCATAATTTTAACGGTATCAGCGCCTGGTCATGATACATAGCAATAACACAATCGTATTCTTTTTGCTTTGCTTTATAAATAGCCGCATCAGCTGAAATTGGGCCATCAATTACAACCTTTAGGTTATTCCTTATCTTTTCCACTATAGGCCTAATAATCTCATTTTCTTCTTTTCCTAATAAGCCATTATCTGAGGCGTGGGGATTTAGGCCGCAGACTACAAGGCGCGGCCTTTTAATTAAAAACAATTTTTTTAAAGAAGCAGCTGTTAAGAAAATATTTTTATAAATCAACTCTTCTTTTAATTTAGAGGCAACTGCTTTTAAAGGGATATGCTGAGTTATTAAGCTTATCTTTAAATCCTTATTTAATAAAAGCATCCCGAATTCTTCAGTTTTGGTATGTTTAGCCAAATATTCAGTATGCCCATTAAATTTAATACCTGTTAAACTTACTGCCTCTTTAGATACAGGACAGGTTACCAAGCAATCTATCTCCTTATTTTTAAACAGGCTTAAGGCTGTATCCAGATATTCTACGGATGCCCTGCCATATGAAGCCTTGATTTTTCCAAACCTAAAACCGCGACGCAAAACATTATTTAAATCTATAAACCTTGACACCTTGATACCTTGACACCTTGATACCTGATTAAATACCCACCTATCCCCTATAATCACAAAATCTGCCAGGCCTTTTAGCTCATAAATTGCCTTTAAGGTTATTGCCGGGCCTATCCCCGAAGGATCCCCTATTGTAATACCAACTCTGGTCATCTTTCTAAAGCTCGCTCTTGACAAAGCGCTTCCAAAAGCTGTTACCGATTATTTAATAATGATTGTCATTGCTGCCCAAATTAGCTGCTGAAGTGTCATTCCCGCAATCAGACTGTGTTGCAATTCGTATTTTTCGTCATTGCGAGGAGCGAACGAAGTGAGCGATGAAGCAAT
>JASEHM010000226.1 GCA_030018895.1 Candidatus Omnitrophota bacterium | reverse complement strand
AAATATACCTCATCTGCCCCTTTTTAGCAAAAACAAAAGCTATTTTATACATTCGTAACAAGTTCCTGTCATTCCCGCCCCCGTGTCATTCCCGCGAAAGCGGGAATCCAAGGAGACAGACTTCTGGATTGTCCGGTCAAGCCGGACAATGACACAGTTGAAAGTGCTTCGTCTCGCCACCGAAAGTGGCGGACTCACAGTCGCAATGACGACGAAATGCTTCCAAAGACTAAACTGCTACATTGCTATTTGCTAATTTTGGCCTTTTCTTTTTTCTGGCTAAATTCTTTTTCCAAAGCAGTGATCTCCTCAGGAATGGAGTTGCTTTCTTCAACAATCTTAGCAGTAATGAATATAAGGAGATTTAACTTATGAGTATCATAAGTATTCCGCCTAAAAAGAGGCCCTATAAAGGGAAGGCTTCTTAAAAAAGGTATGCCTATAACCCCCTTGTTTATTACATCCTTAAGTAAGCCGCCGATAACAATGGTTTCGCCGTCTTTAATTAAGATTTGCGTCTGGGTCTGGCGCACATCAATTACCGGATATTTAGTAGTGCTCATTGTTACATTACTGATAACAGTAGTAGCATCAACAGTAGAAGTAGAAGAAGTAACCCTAGGATAAATAATCATATTGATGTATCCTTCTTCATTAACCTGGGGAACCACATTCAGTTTAATGCCAATTTCCTGATAATACCCTATGTTCTGAGTTACTATTGCGCCTGACGTATCAGTGGCCGGGGTTACTGTGGATGTTAAAATCGGCGTATGATAACCCACTAAAATAGAGGCTTCTTGATTATCTAAGGTTAAAACCCTGGGCGCGGATAAGGTATTAGTACGAACATCCTCTTCTAAGGCGTGTATTATCGCCTGCATTTTTGTTCCGGTTAGTTTCTGAAAAATAAATTCCGCGCCTGCATTATAAGGATGTAACCCGGAAATAGCAGCTGTTTTGGGCCCAAAAACACTAGGCGTGAATTGCGAACCTAAACTGTGACCGCCAAGCGCTCCCTTGTCTACAGCCTGAGTAGTAATGGCAGATGTAGTAGCGCTATTAATACTACCTAACCCCCAGTCAAAACCAATGTCTTTTAATTTATCCTGATTAACTTCCATTAATTTAGCTTCAATTAAAACCTGCTTTGGCTTTTTATCAATTTGCGGCAGGATAACACTGCGAATTTTATCTATAACTGAGGAAGTATCAGTTATTACCAGAGTTTTAGATTTAAGGGATTCTTCTATTTTTTCCGATTTTGTCTCCACCTTTTTCTCCCCTATTTGAGCAGAGCCAAACTGCCATCCTTTTTGGCCTTTTGAATATAATACAGAAATCTTTCCACGGCCGGAAAGCAAGGGCTGAAGAATCTTCTGCACATCTTCTGCATCTAAAAACTTAAGTTTAATAATTTCAGTTTGCAAGGGTTCCTCTGCCTGCAACTTAGCTATATTCTCCATTTTAGTCACTAAAATTATATTTCCCTGCTTCTGATAACTGAAGCCATATGTTTTAAGCAGGACATCTAGGGCCATTTCCCAGGGCACATCTGTAAGCTTGATACTAATATTACCTATAACCTCAGGCGTAGTTACAATATTTACCCCAGCCTTATAAGATATGATTTTTAAGACATTGCGGATATCCGCCTCGCTAAATTCTAAGGTGACATTTTCAGGTTTAGCCAAATCCTCTATAGCAGATGCCTGTTCTAATGCCTGTTCTGAAGTTTTAGCCTCTATCGCAGTATTAACCCCTGTTTGTTCTCCTTGAGCAAATAACAACGAAAACAAACCAAAAAAACACAATAAAAAACCAAAACCGGCAAACCGGCAAACCAACAAACCTGCAAACTGAAATTTTCGTAACAGTTCAGCTTCCGGAAGTTCTCGCCTCCCGTTTTTGTCATGC
>JASEHM010000225.1 GCA_030018895.1 Candidatus Omnitrophota bacterium | reverse complement strand
TCCCGCTTAAAGATTGCGGGAATGACACTCTAACAGCTAATTTGGACAGCAATGACTAAATATATCTATGGAGAGAAAAGGTTCTATTGTAAAGATAAACGGCAATATGGTCTCTGTGTGTTTTGATACTTTTGCCATCCAGAATGAAGTTGCCTATATCCTTTGCAAAAAAGAAAGATTAAAAGCAGAGGTAATCCGCGTAACTAACAACATCGCAGAAATGCAGGTTTTTGAAAATACCACTGGACTAAAAACAGGGGATGAGGTTGAGTTTAGCGAAGAGCTCCTTTCTGTTGAACTTGGGCCAGGGCTCTTAGGCCAGATTTTTGACGGCCTGCAAAACCCTCTTCCGCAGTTAGCCCAAAAATGCGGTTTCTTTTTAAAAAGAGGGGTTTATTTAAAACCTTTGCCTGAGGATGTTGAATGGCTGTTTACCCCTTTAATTAAATTAGGAGACAAAATCCGTCCGGGAGAAAGGATTGGCTTTGTCCCGGAAAAAACATTCAGGCATTACATAATGGCGCCATTTGCGCTTAGTGGAATTCTTGAGGTAATAAAAATAAGTGTTCAAGAAAAATATAACCTAAAACAAGCTATTGCCCGGATTAAAGATCAAGATGGAAATGAAAAGGATATTTTCCTATCCCAATCCTGGCCGGTAAAAATTCCTATCCGCTGCTACTTAGAAAAATTAAAACCATCTCAGCCATTAATAACCAAAATGCGGATTATAGATTCTCTTTTTCCTGTGGCCTTAGGCGGCACCTATTGTGTTCCCGGGCCATTTGGCGCGGGAAAAACCGTGTTGCAGCAATTAACTTCAAGACACGCGCAAGTAGATATAGTAATTATTGCCGCCTGCGGAGAAAGAGCAGGAGAGGTGGTTGAAACCTTAAAAACCTTTCCGGAATTAATTGACCCTGTTACAAACAAGCCGCTGATTGACCGTACAGTAATTATCTGCAATACAAGTTCTATGCCTGTTGCGGCAAGGGAATCAAGTGTTTATACTGCTGTAACAATTGCCGAATATTACCGGCAGATGGGATTAAATATATTGCTTCTGGCAGATTCCACATCCAGATGGGCACAGGCAATGCGTGAGATGTCAGGAAGGCTTGAGGAAATCCCAGGAGAAGAGGCATTTCCCGCTTACTTAGAATCGCGTATTGCCTCATTTTATGAAAGGGCAGGGTTAGTAAGGCTTTATGACAACGCCTTAGGCTCAGTAACTATTAGCGGCGCAGTAAGCCCTGCTGGAGGAAATTTTGAAGAGCCGGTAACACAGGCAACATTAAAAGTCGTGGGCGCCTTTCACGGCTTATCGCGCCAGCGCTCTGACTCGCGAAGGTATCCGGCAATAGACCCGCTTATCAGCTGGAGCAAATATAAAAGTTTTATTAATGAAACCCAAAAACAAGCAGGGCACAAAATATTACGCAGGAACCATGAAGTTTCAGAGATGATGAAGGTTATTGGCGAAGAAGGCACAGCGCTCCCAGACTATATTGATTATCTTAAAGGCGAATTCTTTGATTTTGTTTACCTGCAGCAAAATGCCTTTGATCAGGTGGATGAGGCTACTGCAGAGGACCGGCAAAAATACATCTTTAATTTTATATATAGCATTTTAGAAACCGCCTTTTCTTTTATCGACAAAGAAGAGGCATTGCGTTTTTTCCAAATGCTGCGCCAGCTTTTTAAAAGCCTAAACTCATGCCACTGGAATAGCGAAGAATTTAAAAAGACAGAAAAAGAAATAACCCTTTTACTAGAAAAATAAAAGATAATTTATCCTTGATAACATTATGTTAAGATTAGCGAAAAAAATCATTTCTTTCGAAAACTTAAAGTGATATAATGCGCAACGGTTCAGCGTTCAGAAGTAAATCAGGGTGTCATTCCCGCCCCCGTTTTCACGGGCA
>JASEHM010000224.1 GCA_030018895.1 Candidatus Omnitrophota bacterium | reverse complement strand
CTTCGGGCCTTCGGCCCTCGCAATGACGGTGTTTTTGTCATTATGACATAGTCTGAAGGCCGAGTCGAAGGAATCTATTTTCTTTTTAGATCCCTCGACTCGTGGAGTTTATACTGAGCGAAGCGAATGTACTCGCTCGGGATGACAAGATATCCACAAAAATAACGAAAGACTTATTACTTTTGCTGCTTTAACACATACGCCTTAATTGTAAACTTGACAATCGGAATATCAGGATTATCCGTATTCACGTAAACGAATTGCGAAACCTCGCCAGAATACCCCTTGCTCTTAAAACTTACCTCAATAATTATGTTTTCCTTTGGCGCAAGTATTTTCTTTTTTGCCTGAGAAACTATACAGCCGCAGGAAGAAGTTATTTTTTCTATCTTTAAATTCTTATTAGATTCATTTTTGAATATAAAATCATGTTTTACAACATTCCCCTCTTTTACTTTACCAAAATCCCATAGATAAGGATCTTCGATTTTTTCCTGCGCCTTAACTATTCTACAGCATCCTGCCAAAACAAATAAAACTAAAAAACTCAATAACAACCCTTTAAACATTATATCCTTCCCAGCAAAAATATGCCTAAGAGAAAAAATAAACCTGCCATAAGAACCTTGATCAAGCCTAAGTGCTTTTTAAAAAACTTTGAAAACCCCCCTGATGTAACCCCTAATAACCCTAATAAAAATATTACTAATAAGGGGACAATAAACATTAAATTATAAAGCAGGAGATACGTTAATGCCCTTAGCTTAAGGTTAGCTGTCTTTAAGATAAAGGTTATTGTCGGCAGATAAACCTGTCCGGTACAGATTGCCTCAAGGATAGAAACAAGAAAGCCGGTTATTAGGGCGCTGAGGAATAATCTAAGCACCTGCGGCTTTAATACTTTAGATGATTCCTCGCAAGGAACGTCTAAGTCTCCCTTATGAGAACCGGGCTTTCTGTAATACAGCCCTATTATCGCGTGGATCCGCTCCTTTACTGCTCTGGGCAATTGCAGGATAAGTCCCTGGGTATCTTGCGACTTCCTAAACTTGAAAAAATCATAAAGCGATAGCATCCCTAACGCAATACTAAATATTCCGACTAAGCCATTAAAAATCCTGCTAAAAAACCAAAACCCCCTAATGCTATAGATAAAACCAAATAATCCTAATCCAATCAAGGCATAGGTAACAAAAACAGCAAATATAAAACCAAGGCTAATAATAATCAAGTGCCTTTTTCTATAACCCTGCAATACCAAAAAAGAAAGAAAGAAGATAATTACAGTAAAGGCGCAGGGATTAATCCCGTCAATAAGGCCGGCGCCAATAACAGCCAAAGGCTTAAAAGACTCAAACCTCTCAAGTAAGCCTATCTTAAGCCCTGCCTGAGAAACAGCTGATTTCTCAAATACCTGCGCAATCATTATTCTCAAGGCCTCTTTGACATTGCCTGACCCCTTAAGAAACCTGCCATTAAAATAAAATACCGGCAGATTAGACTCTAAACCCAAAAGCCCGCTTTTTTCCTGAAGGCTCAAAAACAGTTTATAATTTTCAATATTTCCGATATCGCGGTATTCTATTTCAATTTTATCCTTAAACTCTTTTTCAATTTCCTGCATTACCGTATCTTTAATCTTAGCGCAAGTTAAACAACTGGATGACTCAAAAACAATTAATTTAGATGAGCCCTCAGGCTCTCCCTGCGCTGAAACAAAAGACACAGCAACAAAACAAATTAACGCAAAAATGAAGCTCCTTCCCGACTTAAACAGACTGTGTCGCAATTCGTGTTTTTCGTTATTCCGACTGTGTCGCAATTCGTGTTTTTCGCCATTCAGACTGTGTCGCAATTCGTGTTTTTCGCCATTGCGACTGTGTCGCAATTCGTGTTTTTCGTCATTCAGACTGTGTCGCAATTCGTGTTT
>JASEHM010000223.1 GCA_030018895.1 Candidatus Omnitrophota bacterium | reverse complement strand
CTTGGATTCCCGCTTTCGCGGGAATGACATGTGCCCCTAATAAGTGACGCATTACGATTATATTATTAGGTTAAGATTACAAAATAATGTATAATTATACCTCTCAACCCCTTACATATCAATAACTTTCTCAAATTCCTCCCGCAATAATTCTTTAGGGATTAGCGCATCAATAAAATCCCAGGGCAAGATTTCCTCTTTTGATTTCTCTTTTAAATAAAACTGGGGATCTATATTGCATTCCTTAAAAGAGTCAGCCCACTTTTCAGGAGAAAATGAACTTTCCCAGGCGTCAAAACTTGCGCCTTTTAAAAATGCCTGCAGAATAACCTTACTTAATCTTCTATCCCCGCGGGAAAGCACGCCTTCTAAAAAACCCATATAGCGATTATGAAAACTTACCTTTATCCTTTTATTTCTTATATTCTTCCTAATATAATCCTGTTTTGTTTTTATGCTTTCTAAAGCTGCCATCCCAAACCATTGTAAAGGAGTGTGCGATTTTGGTATTAAGGTATTTACGCTGATATTAACTCTAGCAGGCCCAAACCCTGCCTCTCTTCTTAATTCTGAAACACGGACAGAAAAAGCAATAATTGCTGCGAGGTCCTCTTCTGATTCATTAGGCAGGCCTATCATAAAATAAAGTTTTACCTGTTGATACCCTGCAAGATATGCCTTTTTTAATGCCTGGAAAAAATCCGCTTCATTAAAATCCTTACCCATGGCCGAGCGCATCCGGCTTAAGCCTGCTTCAGGAGCAAAGGTTAAACCTGTTTTTTTAATACCAGCAATTAAAGAAGCTAGCTCTCCTACCATTGTCTTTGCCTTAATTGAAGGCAAAGAAATACTTATTTTGTCTTTTTCAAATAATCCGATTAATCTTTGCAGGAGTTCTTCAATATGCGTATAGTCGCTTACAGAAAGCCCTGCTAAAGACAATTCTTCATAACCTGTGCAGCTGTATGCCTGTTGAGCCAAGCCTAATATTTTCTGAACACTTCTCTGCCTTAAGGGAAAATACTGCGACCTCCCCTGGCAGAATCTGCATTTGTTAGGGCATCCGCGCATAATTTCTAAAGTAATACGGTCATGAATCAACTGAATATAGGGCACAAGCCAACCTATAGGAAAATACGAAGAATCTAAATCCCGCACAAAGCGTTTTTTAATCTTTACCGGCGCGCCGCTGATTTTCGGCTTAAAATATTCTATCTCACCCCCAGAATTAAATTTAACCTCGTAAAGCGCAGGCACATAAACCCCTTCAATCCCGGATAAAATAAGCAATAAATCCTGTTTACTGACTTTATGCGACTTATATCTTTCTTTGTATTTGCGATAAACATCTATAACTTCTAAAAGCGCCTCTTCGGCCTCGCCAATAATAAATAAATCAAAAAATTCATGCATTGGTTCCGGATTTAGCGCGCATGGCCCGCCTGCTATTACCAAAGGCAAGTCATTATCCCGGTGAGACGCCTCCAGGCTGATAGAGCCAAGGTTTAAAATCTTAAGCGCATTTGTATAATTTAACTCTGTCCCTAAAGAAAAACCTATTATATCAAACTCCCGAAGAGGCCTTTTTGATTCCAGAGAAAAAATCTCAAGGTGCTGATTCCGCAGTATATTCTCCATATCCGAGCTTACAGCAAAAAATCTTTCACAAGTAAGGTCAGGAATCTCATTGAGCATCCCATAGATAATCCTTATACCTAAATTACTCATTCCTATCTCGTATAAATCCGGAAAGCATAAAGCAAATTTTATATTGGCCTTGTTAAAATCCTTCTTTGAAACATTCCATTCTCCTCCAATATAACGGCCAGGCTTATTGACTTGCAAAAAGATATCGTCTGTCATCTCTCTACTCTCTACTACATTATAACATTAGTTTTTAATAGTTCATTGTCATTGTCCGGCTTGACCGGACAATCCAG
>JASEHM010000222.1 GCA_030018895.1 Candidatus Omnitrophota bacterium | reverse complement strand
AGAAAACAAATCACTTGACATCGTTATTTTAGGCTATTTCGCAACAGTCCCATTATCCTTGCTTTATGTTCATGAGATAATACTTTTATTTAAAGATGATACTGCTAAAGATATTACAGATAAACCGCTTTTAAATAAAATCTTTACCCAGCTAAAGGCAAAGAAACTTCTGAATCACCAGGCAATTGAGTTTATGCAGTTTATTCGAAATTAGGGACGAAATTAGAGACAGCGCCCTATTTCCTTCTCTCAATTCCATAAAGTCTCCTATTTTATGTTAGCTAAATACTGACATAAAATATAATCTAAGTCGATGGGGTTTTTGCATTAAGTTAAAAGCAGCATATTAAAAATACAAGTCCCTTCTGCCGCTTGAGATTTTAAGAAGGCGCTTTTGCGTTTCCTGGCGCAGGTATAGATTTTCTATTTTTTCTAAATAAACCTTTAGCAATGCCCTACCCTGCTCACGCAAACCATTAGCGGAAAAATCTTCCAGGTATTCGGCAAAGGTAAGTATAGCGTTTGCCCGGCAGAATTTATGGATTTCTCCACCTTTAGAAAGTTCCATAAACTCTTTCCCTGTTCGGCCCCGGCGATAACAGGCAGTACAGAAACTAGGCAGGAAACCATCAGAAACCACCTGCTTAATTACTTCTTCTAACGGACGACTATCATGAATCTTAAACTGCGGCTGAGAATCTTTTCTGCCATATCCGCCAATAGTCACGCAAGAACCAGCAGATGCCTGAGACACGCCTATTTGAAAAGCCCTTTTTCTTATCAAGGGACTTTCGCGGGTAGAAATAATTATTCCTGTATAAGGAACCGCTATCCTTAAGATAGCGATAAGTTTTAAGAAGTCATTATCGCTTACCGAATATTGTGGTTTAAAGATTACTGTAGGCGCAGCTTGAAACCGTGGCACAGAAATAGTATGCGGCCCGACTTTTAAAATTCTGTCCAAATACTGGGCGTGGCTGATAAGCGCCAACACCTCAAAACGCCAATCATATAAACCAAAAAGCGCGCCTATTCCTAAATCATCTAAATCTGCTGCATGGGCGCGACTATGAGCAGTAAGCTGTCTTTCGTAATCCGCCTTTGGTCCGCTATGTAAACGGCTATATGTCAAACGATGATATGTCTCCTGAAAAAGCTGATAGGTGCCAATATTTGCCTTTTTTAATTTGCGGTAATTACTAACAGTAGTAGCAGCTATATTCACATTTACTCTGCGGATATTCCCCTTATTTGTCCTTACAGAATAGATTCTTTTTATTGCCTCTACCACATATTCAATATTATTACGTTTGGGATCCTCCCCGCACTCAAGAAGGACTCTCTTATGCCCCATATCTATTAAGACCTTAACCTGTTCTTCTATTTCTTTTAGGGTTAATTTCTTACGTTGTAATTGATTATTGACAGTATGGAAATTACAATATTCGCAGTCATTGATACAATAATTTGAAATATACAACGGGGCAAAAAAAACCAGCCTTTCTCCGTAAATTTCATTTTTCACCCAGCCGGCAGCAACAAATAATTCTTCCCTAAGAGCCTTTTCTTTAAGATTAATTAAATAACCGGCCTCTTTTAGTTCCAGGCCTTTTTTTTCCCTGGCTTTTTTAAGGATCTTTAGGATGACTTGCGAAGAGGGCGATCTTGTCGCAGCTAAAACAGCCTCTATCTTTTTTTCATCAATTATTCTTCCTTCCATATTTATATTCATATTATTGAGCTTTGCGCAACTAATGGTATAAAATTCAAAAAGATAAAGCAAAATACCGGCTTCCGCAGCCTCATTAGTAAAGAAACCATCGGTAATCCGGTTAATTAATTATACCATAAATAACAGGTTACAAAACAAATTTTGGTAATATATGGTAGTATACTTGATTGTGTGTAAATGTAACAGTTCAGCGTTCAGAAGTAAATCAGGGTGTCATTTCCGCCCCCGTTTTCA
>JASEHM010000221.1:1017-1966 GCA_030018895.1 Candidatus Omnitrophota bacterium | reverse complement strand
CGCTTGCGCGGGAATGACACCCTGATTTACTTCTGAACGCTGAACTGTTACCTTATTTTGCTCTTCTTTAAATAAAGGTAAATAAATAAGGCTTTGTATTAAGCTGAGCAAATTTCTTTCTTTTTGAGCAAGCCTCTTTTTGATTGTTTCTAAAAGCTCTAAAGATGTGCCTTTAAGATAATCTATAGCCTCAAGCAGAATAACACCGCTATATTCTTTTTCCTCGCAATGACAGGCTATTTCCAATGGCTGAATTGTTACCTCTTTAGCTTTTAACTCCTCTTCAAGTTGTATTTTTTCCTCTACCTTTTCTCTTTGTTCTGTTTTTTCTTCTTTTTCTTCTTTTCTTTCTTTTTCTTCTTTTTTTTCTTCTTCTTCTTCTTTTTCTTCTTTTTCTTCTTTTTCTTCTTCTTCTTTTTCTTCTTCTTCAATCTTCCCTCTTTCATCTTCAATCTGCTCTTTTTCTTCTTCACTCTTAACTCTTAATTCTTCAATCTGCTCTTTCTGCTCTTTCTGCTCTTTTTCCTCTGCTTTCAGGCATTCTTCTTCAATCTGCGCTATATCTGCTTCTGTGATTTTAGTTAGCCGACCTTTGGCCTCTAATTCCTCCTGAACTTCAAAACCAGCTTCCTGCGCTGCTTTTTTAGCCCTGACTAAAACTTCCTCAATCCTTGACTTATTATCTTTTAACCTGCGGCCCACAGACATGCTTAAACCAATATTTTTTATAATCGTATTAATACTAGATTTAGAAACCTCTTTTTGAAACTTATCATTAATAAGGCTGCTTAATTCCCTGCAGCTTATATTTATATTAATTTTCTTCTGCTTAAGAATAAAATCTATTATTTCCGGCTTTAGTTTATGAATTATCCCCATTCTCGCTCCAGCTTGAACCCAGATTTTGCATTAGGTTTCGAGAAAAATGGCCTAAATCTTTGTCAGGACA
>JASEHM010000221.1:0-1007 GCA_030018895.1 Candidatus Omnitrophota bacterium | reverse complement strand
GCAGTGGTTTCGTTTCCTTTAACGAAAGCCACGAGGAAAATGGCCTAAATCTTTGTCAGGACAAGGCCTGCGAGCAAAAGAACCGCAGGCGTATTCAGTGCAATACGCCGAGGACGCTTTTGCGAGCAGAACGCAGTCATGGCAAAGAGTTAGAGACATTTTACCGAAATCCTAATGCAAATTCTGGGTTGAATGCGCGTCCAGATTTTGCATTAGGTTTGTAATGCGTCAGTTATTAGGGACACCTGTCATTCCCCCGCGAAAGCGGGAATCCAAGCGTCCGTCAGTGACTGGATGCCCGCTTTCGCGGGCATGACATTATTGGGACTGTTGCGAAATGCTATTTTTCGTCATTTTGAGCGAAGCGAAAAATCTCATCAGCATCGAGATTCTTCGGCCTTTGGCCTCAGAATGACGCAAAATTTGACGTTTTGCAACAGTCTCTTATTCCCCCCATTTGCTGACGCGTTACTTAGGTTTCAATACACCCCTGCGGTGCACGTTCACGTGCACCGCAGGGGTATTTTAGCAAAGTTTAATATAAAAACGCTGGCCTGTCAAGCTATTCCAGTTTGGACATTTCTAGGGGATAATCTGGAGGGTGTCGCCTTTTGAGGTTTGAGTAAAAAGAATTATGCCAACCGGCAGTTCAATTACTAGAAAGGACATAAAATATATTGCGGTAATACTAAACGGCTTGAGATTTGAGATAGCTTTAATCACCTTATTTTTTCTATCCACAAACAAGATATCAATGGGGAAGCGCATAAAAAATGTGTGCACAGAGTTGGCTGGTTTTAAAATCAAGGCTTCAGGAGAGTTAAATTCCTTTCTTGCTAAAAGGCCTTTTATTCGGCTGAATAAATTGTTGGCAAAAACTGCTTTTTCAGCCAAAGTAGTATTTTTAGTCAGGTTAATTATTTTCATATGAGAATGAGGGAAATGGTAACAGTGGGACTGTTTCAAAACTCCCAAAAAATAATTTTCCCGGCTGAGTTTATGTTTTT
>JASEHM010000220.1 GCA_030018895.1 Candidatus Omnitrophota bacterium | reverse complement strand
CCCGCTTAAAGATTGCGGGAATGACACTCTAGTAGCTAATTTGGACAGCAATGATTCACAATAGCTCTTTAAAAACCCTTCTAAAACAAGTGCGCCTTTATAAAGATTTTCTATTTCTACGTATTCATTGGCAATATGGGCACAACCGCTTGAACCAAAACCTGCAGCAATTGCCGGTATATTCTTATCTTGAAAAAAACCAATTACTGTCGCGCCCTCAGAACCGCTGATTACAGGCTTAATTTTAAAATTTTTCATTACCCTTAAAAAAGAACAGACCAGGGGATGTTTCTCGTCTATATAGTAAGGCTGCTGGATATCTTCTATTTCCAACTCATATTTTTTAGTATGTTTATTCAAGATTCTTTTTACAACCTTAATTATACTGCCTGCTGCCATCCCCGGCAAAAACCTGAAATCCAATTCAAATTCACACCAATCAGCCACAATGTTAACTTTGTCTCCGCCTTTAATAGTACCAACATTAACAGTAGGGGGCTTAAGATATTTGTTTTTTGTATAACAAAATTTATATTTTTTTATATCCTGAATTATATCCGCAGCAATATTTATGGCGTTTATTCCCCGCCAGGGATAAGCAGCATGAGCACGCCTGCCTTTTATCTTTACCTTAAGATGAACCAGGCCTTTTTGCGTAATGATAATTTTAAAATCATCGGAATCCAAAACTACAGCTAAATCCGGCTTTAAAATATTGCGCCTAAGCAAAGGAATCAAACCTAAGGATGAGCCGCTTTCCTCATCTGCAGTTGCAGCAAAAATTAGATTATAACCCAAGTCCGCCTTATCTTCAATAATGCTATTTATCACCTCCATTGCACAGGCAAGATTACCTTTACAATCAGTGGCGCCTAAGCCGTAGAGCTTGTTTTTTATAATTTTTCCTGAGAATGGCCCCACCTTCCAATTTCCTCCAGCAGGCACAGTATCTAAATGCGGGGTGAGCAAAAGGGTTTTTTGAGTTCTCCTTCCTTTTAAATACGCTACTACATTGGAGCGTGATTTTTTAAACTCATAAATTCTCGTCCTTACCCCTAATTTATCAAAGTATTGTTTCAGAAAACCGGCAATTAAAGATTCGTTTCCGGGTGGATTTTGCGAATCTATCTTTATTAAGTTCCGGGTAAGTTCTATAAGCCGTTTTTTATTTATCATCCTTATTTTATGCTAACCCGTTGTGAAAACAATTTCGGGAATGCAAGGGGCATATTTCACACTTTGCCTTTCTTTTCAGGCAATATTCCTTGCCTAATTTTACTAAAAGTGCGTGATATTCATTAAACATTTTCACATTTTTTTTTAGGTTTAGCATAAATAAGCTTTGCACTTCATCATAAGCAGCATTTTCTTTTATAAGGCCATGCTTAGAAAATATTCTTTTTGTATAGGCATCTACCACAAACACCGGCCTGTTTAAAGCATAAAGCAATATAGAATCAGCGGTTTCAGGGCCAATCCCTTTTACTGAAAGCAAGCTCTTGCGTAATTCCTCAGTTTTAAATAAAGAGGTTTCTTTAATAGAACCTTTCCATGCGTCAAAATAAAATTTCAGAAACTCCTTAAGCCGTTTTGCTTTAATATTATAATAACCTGCCGGCCTAATAAACAAACCCAAGTCTTTTGTAGATATATTATAAAGTTTTTTTGGATTTAACAAACTGTTTTTTTTAAGATTCCCTATTGCCTTTTTGACATTTTGCCAATTGGTATTCTGCGTAAGAATCGCTCCAACCATAACCTCAAAAGGGCTTTCAGCCGGCCACCAGCCTTGAGGCCCGAAATGAGAATAGAGCTTTTTATAAATTAAATTTAACTGCATATTCACCTTATTAGTCGTTATTCATTCGTCGTTCGTACTTCGTTTTTCGATGTACTAAGTACGAATAATTAAGGTTCTTTCGTATTTAAGGTAATAATCGTGGATTTAATAACCCGCAATGCTTTTG
>JASEHM010000021.1 GCA_030018895.1 Candidatus Omnitrophota bacterium | reverse complement strand
TATCTCAAAATACATTTCGCGTCGATAAGTAACGTCTAATTTGGACACGAGTGTTGTTGTCTATAAAAATGCGAATGAACACTTTAACGCGAATAAACGCTAATTTTAAACGAATAAACGCTAATTTGGATTCATTCGCGTTTATTCGCAATAAATCCGCGTTCATTCGAGTTTTATTTAGTTGATAAGGTAATAATATGAGAACTATTCGTAATATTCAGGAAATGCTCAATTGTTCTAAGAAGGCGCACCTTCAGAGAAAAACCATTGGCTTTGTTCCAACAATGGGGGCATTGCATGAAGGGCACCTAACGCTTATCCGTCAGGCGCGAAAAGAAAACGATATTTGTATAGTGAGTATTTTTGTTAATCCTGTTCAATTCGGGCTTAAAGAAGATTTTAAGCAATACCCCAGGCCCATAAAAAATGATTTAAATTTATGCCGTAAACAAGGCGTAGATTTTATTTTTTTACCAAAAACAAATCAGATGTATCCTGAAGGGTTTAAAACGTTTGTTACGGTAGAAGAATTAAGTAATCAGCTTTGCGGTAAATTCCGGAGCGGCCATTTCAGGGGAGTGACAACCGTAGTCTTAAAACTTTTTAATATTTTACAGCCGGATATTGTTTATTTTGGGGCAAAAGATATACAGCAGGCAATAATAATAAAAAAGATGGTTAAGGATTTGAATGTGCCGGTTAAGATAAAGATTATGCCTATTATTCGTCAACATAATGGTTTAGCTTTAAGCTCAAGGAATCTTTATTTAAGTAAAGAGGAAAGAAAAGATGCCTTGGTTTTATCGCAGGCCTTAGGCGCTGCCAGGAATTTAATAAATACAGGCGTAAAAGATACGCAGAAAATCTTATCTTTAATGAGGCGGTTAATAAATACAAAAAGGACAGCAAAAATAGATTATATATCTATAGTTGATTCAGATACGCTTAAGTCCATTAAGGTTGTAGTTGATAATTGCCTGATTGTTTTGGCAGTTTGGATTGGAAAAACCAGGCTGATTGATAATGCCGAGGTTTCGTTTCCGCAATTTTATGTCTAAATTACGAATCGGGATAGTGGGCTGCGGGGCAATAGGGGGTTCTTTAGCAAGGTCAATTGCCAGAGATTTTTCCAAACGCGCCAAATTAGTTGCGTTTTATGATATTGATATTCAAAGGTCAAGGAGATTATCCGAAATATTTTCTAAAAATAAAAGTTTAGCAGTCTTTGGGTTAAAAGAGTTAATCAAAAGGTCAGATTTGGTAATTGAGGCTGCTTCTAGCGATGCTTCTTGGGAAATTGCTAAGGAGGTTTTAGCAGGGGCTAAGGCGCTTATGATTATGAGTGTGGGTGGAGTAGCTGCTCACGTAAAAGAAATTTCTATGTTGGCTCAAAAGCATAAGGTAGGAGTCTATATCCCTAGCGGCGCCCTTTGCGGTATTGATGCAGTAAAGGCAGCTAGCATAGCTAAGGTCAAGAGAGTAATCCTTACTACGTATAAGAATCCGGTTTCTTTTAGAGGTGTAGAGTATGTCCAAAAGCAAAAAATAAATTTGAATAAACTTAAAGAAGATAAAGTTTTGTTTTTTGGTTCAGCCAAACAGGCAGTAAAGTATTTTCCTCAGAATATAAATGTGGCTGCGGTCTTAAGTATGGCAGGGATAGGTATAGATAAGACACGGGTAAAGATTATTGCTTCTCCTTTTGTAAAAAGGAATATCCATGAAATTCAGTTAGATTCAGAGGCAGGAAGGATATTTAGCCGTACAGAAAATATTTTGCATCCGGATAATCCTAAGACGAGCTTTTTGGCGGTTTTATCCGCTATCGCAGTCTTAAGGCAGATTTTAGAGCCGGTTAAGATCGGGACTTAAAATACGTTTCATTGGCAAGGCATCATAAAAATATAAAATACGAAAGGAGGTGAAAGAAAAATGGCAGAAACCGTAGCGAAGTTAGGTATCAAGAGAGAAAAAGGTTATCTCTATTATGTTGACAAGCAAGGAGATGTTTCTTGTGCTAAAATGGCAAGGGGCAAGAAAAAAGGCGGCAGTCCTAAGAAAGTAGCCAAATGCGGTATCAAGAGAGAAGAAGGTTACCTTTATTTCTTGGATAAAAAAGGCGATGTTTCCCGCGCTAAAATGAAAAGAGGCGGAAAGAAAAAAAAGAAATAGTTTTTGGCAAAAAGAAAGTAGAGGGTAGAGAGTAGTAAGTAGAGAGCAGAGAGAGTTGTAATTTCCCCGTTCTCTCTCTATTCTCTGCCCTCTACTTACTATTTTTTATGGAAGATGCGATTGTTATAAAGGGCGCAAAAGAGCACAATCTTAAAGATGTAAATCTTAAGCTTCCGCGTAATAAACTTATCGTGGTTACTGGTTTATCCGGTTCAGGTAAATCAAGCCTTGCTTTTGATACTATATACGCAGAGAGCCAGCGCCGTTTTGTAGAAAGCCTTTCCAGTTATGCCCGTCAGTTTTTGGAACAATTAGAAAAGCCTGATGTTGAATATATTACAGGTTTATCTCCGGCAATAGCTATTGAGCAAAAGAGCTCAGGGGCAAGCCCTCGTTCTACTGTAGCAACCCAGACAGAAATTTATGATTATTTAAGGCTTTTTTTTAGCCGCGCAGGTGTTGTCTATTGTTATAAATGCCTAAAACCAATACTAAGGCAGAGCCCGCAGGAAATAATAGAAAAGATAATGGGCCTGCCTCCTGATACAGAAATACAGGTTTTAGCTCCGTTTATCAAGGGAAGAAAGGGTGAGCATAAAGATGTATTTTCCCAGATTCAAAAAGCAGGTTTTGTGCGCATTCGCGTTGATGGCAGGATTTATGAGGTTTCAGAAGAAATAAAATTAGCTAGATATGAAATTCATAATATAGAGATAGTAGTAGACAGGTTGATTACTAGCTTTAAGATAAAAAAACGGCTTACGGATTCAGTAGAAACAGCGCTTAAAATAGGAAAAGGCGTTGTTATAGTAAGTCAATCAGCCGGCTTGCCTGTTAATTCGCCCAGTAGTTTAGTGGATATAATATTTAGCGAGCAGTATGCTTGCGCAGAATGCGGTATAAGTTATGCAGAGATTGAGCCGCGTATCTTTTCTTTTAACTCTCCTTATGGCGCCTGTTCTGAGTGTAAGGGTTTGGGCACAAAACTTGAGTTTGATTCGGAATTAGTGGTTCCTGATAAAAATAAATCTATAAATGAGGGGGCGCTTGCGCCCTGGAAAAAAGGCGGCCGGGGATACATCCTTTATTATCGCCGCTTAATTAGAGAGCTCTCTTACTCTCTAGGGTTTGATCTGGATATGCCATTTAAGAAATTAAGTAAGGTTATTCAGAAAAGCATACTTTACGGGACAGAGGCAGGGGCTGAGGGCATATCTTTTGAGGGTATTATCCCGCATCTCAAACGGCTTTTTTACCAAACAGACAGCGATTATCTTAAAGAAGAGATATCCAGGCTTATGTTAAGCCTTCCTTGTCCTGTTTGCAAAGGAGCGAGATTAAAAAAAGAGAGTTTAGCGGTTAAGGTTAATAATAAAAATATATGGGATGTGGTTCAGATGCCTATTAAGGAGGCGCTGCATTTCTTTAAAAACCTGGAATTAACGCCTTCGCTTAAAATAATCACCCAGCAGGTTTTAAAAGAGATTATTATGAGGCTGCAATTTTGTGTTGATGTTGGTTTAGATTATCTTACCTTGGACAGAAAGAGTTTTACGCTTTCCGGAGGAGAGGCGCAAAGAATACGTTTAGCAACTCAGGTTGGCTCAAGGCTGGTTGGGGTATTGTATGTTTTAGATGAACCTTCTATCGGGCTGCATCAGAGGGATAATCAGAAGTTACTTTCTACGCTTACCTGCCTGCGGGATTTAGGTAACACCTTAATAGTTGTAGAGCATGACGAATCTACTATACGTAGGGCTGATTTTGTGGTAGATTTAGGCCCGGGCGCAGGCAGGCATGGCGGAGAGGCAATCTTTTCCGGTAATGGAGAAGATTTATTAAAAGATCCGTATTCCCTTACTGCTAAATATCTGCGCAAAGAGTTAAAAATTGATATACCAAAGAAAAGAAGGGGACTGGAAGGCAGAAAGGTTTTAGAGGTAATAGGAGCAAGAGAGCATAATCTGAAAAACATAGATGTCCGATTTCCTTTAGGCACCTTTATTTGCGTTACAGGAGTATCTGGCTCAGGTAAGTCGACATTAATTAATGATATATTATACAGGGCGCTCTCTAGGAGGCTTTATAAGTCAAAAGAAAGGCCTGGCCTTTATAAAAGAATTAACGGAATAGAATATATTAATAAGGTTATTATAGTTGATCAGTCTCCTATAGGCAGAACACCCCGCTCAAACCCTGCTACATATACCGGTGTTTTTGATCACATAAGGAATTTATTTAGCAGCCTTCCTCAGGCGCGCATAGCAGGATATAAGCCTGGAAGGTTTTCTTTTAATGTCAAAGGGGGCCGTTGCGAAGCATGTTTAGGCAGTGGTATAAAAAAAATTGAAATGCATTTTTTGCCTGCAGTATACGTCAGGTGCGATGTCTGTAAAGGTTTAAGGTTTAATGAGGCTACCTTAGAGGTAAAATATAAAGGCAGGTCTATTGCGGATGTTTTGGAGATGACTATAGAGGAAGCAATAGAATTATTCTCAAATATCCCAAAAATAAAAAATATATTGAATTATCTTAATGATGTGGGTTTGGGTTATATACAGCTTGGCCAGGCTGCTACTACCTTATCCGGCGGAGAGGCGCAGCGTATTAAGCTTTCAGCTGAACTATGCAGGCCGGCTGAATTTATGCGAGCTAAGTTTAGCATAAATTCAGATAAGATTAGCCAGGCCAAATATCCAAGCGGAGGTATTTTGTATCTTTTAGATGAGCCAACTACGGGCCTGCATTTTGCTGATGTTTCAAAGCTTCTTTCTGTGCTTCAGAGGCTGGTGGATAAATCTAATACGGTAGTGGTGATTGAGCATAATCTGGAAGTGATAAAGTGCGCAGATTATATAATTGATTTGGGCCCTGAAGGCGGAGATAAAGGGGGAGAGTTAGTGGCTTCGTCAGACCCTGAAGGATTGATTAAGGAAGATGAGTCTTATACAGGGCAGTTTTTGAAGAAGGCGCTGGGTAATAATTAATTTACCTATTGACTCACTCGTGTCCAAATTAGCTGCTAGAGTGTCATTCCCGCAATCTTTAAGCGGGAATCCACGACGAAAAAAAATCTGGATACCCGCTTTCGCGGGTATGACAAATTTGATATCTCAAAATACATTTTGCGTCGATAAGTAATGTCTAATTTGGACACGAGTGCTATTGACTCAGCAATAAATGTTATCCAATTTAAACGACAAATGACAAAATTTGTAACAGTTCAGCGTTCAGAAGTAAATCAGGGTGTCATTCCCGCCCCCGTTTTCACGGGGGTAAACTCCAGCGGGAATTCAGGAGGGGATGACAGAATGGATGCCCGTTTTCACGGGCATGACAAAAACAAGAGGCGAGAACTTCCGGAAGCTGAACTGTTACCAAAATTCAAAGCACAAAATAAATCTAAAATTCAAATGTCAAATATTAAAACAAACGTTTTGTTATTTGGTATTTGTGTTTTGTGCTTATTCTGGATTTTGTGTTTTGGTCTTTGGCCTTTGAAATTATCTTGTCATTATTCCTACGCTCAAGAGGCCTCTAAGGAAGAGGAAGTTTTTTTTGTTGCCAAGAAAGCCTTTAGCGACGGATTTTATGATGTAAGCCTGGAGCTTTTGAAAAGATTTTTAAAAAATTACCCTGATTCTTCTTATGCGCAGGAAGCAGAATTATTTATCGGAGAATGTTATTTTTACCAGAATAGATTTTTGGATGCTTTGAATAAATTTGAAGAGCTGTTAAAAGGGCCCAAGGCTAAAGGTATCAGGGATTCCCTCCTTTATTGGATTGCTGAACTGCATTTTAAAGGAAATAATTTTAAGCTCGCTCAAGAAAAATATAAGATGCTTATTGATGAGTTTCCTTCTTCTTCTTACGCGCCTTTTGCTTACTATTCATTAGGGTGGTGCCTGTTTCAGGAGCAGGATTTTAGAGGCGCCCTTTCCTATTTTAAAATAGTGCAGGAAAAATATTCAAAGCTGCCGCAGCTGGAAGATGCCCGGCTAAAGATAGTTGAAT
Organism: Candidatus Omnitrophota bacterium; assembly: GCA_030018895.1. Lineage (GTDB taxonomy): Bacteria > Omnitrophota > Gorgyraeia > Gygaellales > Profunditerraquicolaceae > CAKKQB01. Next base: position 2,959 of record JASEHM010000021.1, on the reverse strand, counting down.
GCCTTTATAATTTAAAAGATTATGCCGCCTTAAAAGAAAAGGCTGTATCCGGCCTGAAGGCATACTTTAAGGATCCGGCTGTTACTGCCTTGTTGTATTTTTATATTGCGGAAGCAGATTATTGGTTGAATAATTTTAACGCTTCGTTAGACGGATATTCTAAGGTATCTAGTATTGGAGGCGATGAGAGGGTACAGATTTTATCTTGTATTGGCCGGGGATGGTCAGAGCTTAAATTAAAGAAATACGAAGAGGCGCAAAATACTTTTTCCCGGATTAAAAAAGACGGCTTGGAAGAAAAGGCTGTGGCTGGCTTATTGTTGGGAGAGGCTATGTTAAAACTTGAGACTAATCGGATTAATGAGGCAGTAGCTTTTTACGATGAACTGTTTAAAATTAATACTGAGCCTTGTGTTTTGATACAGGCTTATTTGGGAAAAGCGGACGCGCTTTATAATTTAGCTGATTATAGTCAGGCCATAAGCGTGTATAAGGAAGGGCTGGAAAAAGGGATAGAACAGGGAGTGAGCAAAGAATTAATAGATAAGTTGTATTATGGCTTGAGCTGGTCATACCTAAAACAGGGGGATTTTAGAGGCGCCATCGGAGGGTTTCAGAGGATTGTTAAAACCAGCGATGATAAGGTTGTTAAGGTTAGCGCGCTTTGCCAGATAGGTGATGCCTACCTTGATTCAGGAGATTATGATAAAGCCAAAGATATTTACGATACTATATTAAAGGAGTATGCTGATAGCCTTTATAGTGATTATGTGCAATATCGCCTAGGCGTTATTTTGCTTAAGCAGATGAATTTAGATGGCGCGATTTTAAGTTTTTTAACCTTTAAAAGAAATTACCCTGACTCAAAGCTTTTAGATGAGGTTACCTATTGTTTAGGCACAGCTTATTTTCAAAAACAGGATTATAATTTAAGCAAGGAGGCGTTTGGAAAGTTTCAAGATGAATTTAAAGATAGCAGCTTAAGGCCGCAGGCGCTTTATCTTCTGGGAAGCAGCTTTTTTAATCTTGGGTTGTTTAACGAGGCCATAGCGGCATTTAAGAATATTATCAGGCTTTTTACCTCTGATATTGAGCTCATCCAGAAGGCGGAATATGAGATAGCTGATTGTTTTTATCAAATGGGCAATGAAAAAGAGGCTGTGTTAAGGTTTAAGAGCCTACGTTCTAAATACCCTGGCTCCCTCCTGACTCCTGAGGTCTTATGGTGGTTAGGCGAATATTATTGGCGGCACAACGATTTAATTATGTCAAATAGGCACTTTTCTTCTTTGATTAAGGATTTTCCAAAAAGCAGCCTGGTTCCTGATGCTTATTACGCTATAGGTTTGATTGATAGAGAGGAATCCAGGTATGAAGATGCGATTAAAAATTTTAAAAGAGTTATGGAATTGGATAAGGCTGATCTTGCCGGACAGGCTGCTATCGCTGTAGCGGATATATATTTAGAGCTTAATAATTCTAAACTTGCTTTGACAGCGTATGAAAGTATTATTAAAAAATATTCCCATCTTGCCAGCCTTGTTTATCCGAAGATGGCAGATTTCTTCTTTGCGGCAGGAAGGCATGATGAGGCTTTGAATATTTATCGTAATGCTTTAGAGCTTGTGCCGATAAAAGAAATGCCAAATATTCAGTTTAAAATAGCTGAGTGCCTCCAGGTAAAAGGCGCACGAGATGAAGCAATAGAAGAATATTTAAAGGTTACTTATCTTTATTCAGAAAGTAATGATTTGGCATTAAAGGCCTTATTAAGGGTGGCTAAGATATATGAGGATGAAGAAAGCTTTAAAAAGGCAGGCAGTATTTATAAAAGAATTATTTCAATGGGTAATGAGGAAGCAAAATACGCGCGAGAAAGGCTGGAGTGGATTGAGGCTCATGTTGGAAAATAGAAAAAATTGAAGGTATCAGGCGCTTTTAAAAGCTGAACGATTACAAAAAATTATTGATGTAGATATAATTATTACTGTCCAAATTAGCCGTCATTCAGACTGTGGCATAATGACAAAAACACCGTCATTGCGAGCCCTGCAAGCCAGAAGGCAGTGGTTTGGCTTCCTTTAGCCAAAGCCACACCGTATGGTGCAGGACGAAGCAATCTCAGACGGGAAGAGATTGCTTCGTCGGCCTTCGGCCTCCTCGCAATGACGATTTGAAAAATCGAATCTCAAAATGCATTTACCGACGATGCATATGTTCTAATTTGGCACGTATGAGATATAATACATACTAAACAGGAGGGTAGAAATGGATCTTTACAAGATGGGAGTATGGCAGGTATTTTTAGCAGGGGGGCCAATAATGTGGCCGATACTTTTGTGTTCTGTATGGGGGGTGGCGATAATCATAGAGAAAATCTGGTATTTACGCAAGATAAAAATAATCACCCATGATTTTTTGAGTAAAATCTTTGATAAAATGAAGCGTCATGAGGTGAGGGAGGCCTTAGAAATTTGTGATAATGTTAAGGGCCCTATTTCAAACATATTAAAAGCAGGGATTTTAAAGTATGACCGTCCGCGGCCGCAAATTATAGAAGCTATTGAGGATGCTTCTTTATATGAAATTCCCCGTATAGAAAGAAATCTTACTGCGTTGGCGACCATAGCGCATGTTTCACCGCTTTTAGGCCTTCTTGGAACGGTTACCGGAATGGTTAGGTGTTTTCAGACCATTCAGGCTAAGTCCTTAAGCGGGAATCCGACATCTCCCGGTGATTTAGCCGGCGGCATATGGGAGGCATTATTAACTACGGTAGCAGGTTTGATTGTAGCAATACCTATGTTTGTGGCCTATAACTATTTGGTTAACCGGGTGAATAGTTTTATTTTAGAAATGGAGAAGGCATCTACGGAATTAGTGAATTTTTTGACAGAGTAGTACATTGGAACATTAGTTTTTAATAGTTCATTGTCATTGTCCGGCTTGACCGGACAAT
>JASEHM010000219.1 GCA_030018895.1 Candidatus Omnitrophota bacterium | reverse complement strand
GCTGAACTGTTACAGATAGTTAGCCGGTGTGCCGGTGTGCCGGTTAGCCGGTGTGCCGGTGTGCCGGTTAGCCGGTGTGAAATATTAGATATTGGCAGTGGTTGCGGCTGTATTGCAGTGTCTTTAGCTAAATTCTTGCCTTATGCTAAGGTAACAGCAGTAGATATTTCTCCTGCTGCATTAGAGGTTGCGAAACAAAATTCTATTCAAAACAATGTTAAGGTTAATTTTATAAAAAGTGATTTATTCAATACCCGTCACCTAAAGCCCAATACCTATCACCTAATAGTAACCAATCCCCCTTATATTAAAACTGATGAGATCAGCCGCTTAGAGCCCGAGATAAGTTATGAGCCTCAAATCGCTTTAGACGCAGGAGTAGATGGCCTTGATTTTTATCGGCGTATAATCGGGAAAGCGCCTTGCTATTTAAAAGAAGGCGGGATTTTAATTATGGAGATGGGGTTTGGCCAGGTTGGTGGTATAAAAAATATTTTTCAAGAATCAGGAAGATTTAAGGTATTAGAAATAGTTAAGGATTACAATAATATTGAGAGGATAATAGCAGCGCAATTACAGTAGTTACTACAAAATAATTAAAGAGCGAAGCGAGGGGAAATGGATAAACTAATTATAGAAGGCGGCCTAAAGCTTAAAGGGGGAGTTCAGGTTTCAGGTTCTAAAAACGCTGTGCTGCCGATATTAGCGGCAACATTGTTGACTGACGATGCCTGTATAATCAAAGGCGTGCCTAACTTGCGCGATACAAACACCATGCTTAAAATTCTGCGTTCTTTAGGCAAGAATGTTGAATTTGATAAGGGAATAGTTACAGTAAGTTCATCTAAAAAATTAGGATTCATTGCGGATTATAAACTTGTTTCCTCAATGCGCGCCTCTTTTTGTGTCTTAGGCCCGCTGCTGGCTAAATTAAAAAAAGCAAAGGTCTCTTTGCCAGGCGGCTGTATTATAGGCATAAGGCCGGTAGATTTGCATCTTAAAGGGTTAAGAGGTTTAGGCGCAGATATTAATGTTGAGACCGGTTATGTTTTAGCAAAGGCGCCTAAGCTTAAAGGCGCTAGTATATATTTAGGCGGAGTTTATGGCTCATCAGTTCTTGCTACCGGTAATGTGATGATGGCCTCTACCCTTGCTTTAGGTAAGACCATAATTGAATCCAGCGCCTGTGAGCCTGAGGTTGCGGATTTAGCAGAATTCCTGATTAAGATGGGGGCAAAAATAAGGGGTCAGGGAACGCCGATTATAGAAATAGAGGGGGTAAGGCATTTGCATGGCGCAACCCATACTATAATCCCGGATAGAATAGAGGCGGCTACGCTTTTAATTGCGGCCCTAATTACCGAATCAGATGTCCTAATAAAAAATGCCCTTCCTAAACATCTTGGCGCGATAATTGATAAACTGGAAGAGGCAGGGGCATCTTTAGATAAGACAGATAATTCTATTCATGTGCGTCCTTTAAAGAAACTAAATGCCGTAAATATTACCACGCTTCCCTATCCTGGTTTTCCGACGGATGTACAGGCGCAGATTATGGCGCTGATGAGCGTGACGCTTGGCACCAGTATAATCACTGAAAAGATTTATCCTGATAGGTTTATGCATGTAGCTGAGCTTAATCGTATGGGCGCTTACATTCAAAGAGAAGGGCCTTATGCGATTGTTAATGGCGTAAGAGAGCTTTCAGGCGCGCCGGTTATGGCCTCGGACCTGCGTGCTTCAGCCTGTCTTGTATTGGCAGGCCTTGCTAGCCGCGGAAAAACTATTGTTTCCAGGATTTATCACCTAGAGCGTGGGTATGAAAATCTGGAAGGAAAATTAGAAAGCCTAGGCGCTAGGATATGGAGAGAGAAGGAGTAGTAAATCAGAATTAAGAATTAAGAGTTAAGAATTAAAAAATAGAAAAAAAGGTTCTTTCGTAATTAACTTGAATCTTGAATAATAGTTGTCATTGTCCGGCTTGA
>JASEHM010000218.1 GCA_030018895.1 Candidatus Omnitrophota bacterium | reverse complement strand
CTATGATTATCAAAGGGTTATACAAATACTATCAAGTTATTTACGAATGACCCTAAATTTATAACATCATCAGAGTGTTGAACTTATATGGCTAATAAAGATTAAGAAGGGTTGCGTTAAAAGTAATGCCTAGAAATTCAGATTAATGAATTAAAAGATCGCTGATGCGTATAAAAATAACCTGCTTGTTAATAGTTTTTTTCTGGTTTAACTTCCCTTGTTTTGCTCAGGCTCAGCCTAGCAAGGAAATGAGTGTTATAGAGAGGACAGCCGCGCTAGAAAGAGAAGAAAAGGCCTTAAGAAAAAAAATAGAAGAAAAAAAGAAAAAACTTGAGGTTGAGAAAAAACCTTCCTTCCTTCCCCTCCCGATAGAATCGCAGGAGAAGATATTTATTAAGGATATTCGCGTTACTAAAGCCACTCAGATTCCCCAGAAAGAAATCAATGCTATTATTGCTTCCTACGTAAATAAGGAATTAGTTTTTTCCCAAATACAGGAGATTGTGAATAAGATTACTGATAGTTACCGGCAAAAAGGTTTTATTACCTCGCGCGCGTATGTGCCTCCGCAAAAAATAGAAAAGGGTATTTTAGAAATCACGGTTTTGGAAAGCTGGATGGGCAGTATTGAAGTTAAAGGCAATCGCTATTTCAAAACCCCTTTGTTAAAAAATAAAATTACTTTAAAAAAAGGCCAGCCTTTTAACTATAATACTTTAAGGAAGAATCTTATTAAGATTAATGAGCATCCTGACCGTTTTGCCCGTGCAGTGCTTATGCCGGGCAAAGAAGCGGGCCAGACAGATGCTATCTTAGAGGTAAAGGACCGGCTGCCCATGCATCTAGAGTTTAATTGGAATAATTATGGTTCGCGTTATATTGAACGGGACCGTTACGCTGCAAGATTTACCTGCAATAATCTTTTGGGCAGGGATGATAAATTGACTCTTCAGTATCAGTTAGCGCAAAATTCCCGATATTTTTTAAGGGGCCTCCGTTACCTTCTGCCTTTATTTTCAGATTCAGAATTAGGCCTTTATGCAATAAAAAGCCGCGTAAAATTAGGCCAGGAATACCAGGATTCTGATGTGCGCGGCAAAAGCTCGCTTTACGGTATTTTTGTCAATAAACCCTTGATTAACCAAGAAAATTTGAATTTAACTTTTAATTTAGGTTTTGATTATAAAGATATTACCAATTATCAATTTCAAACCGTTTCTAGCGTTGATAGGTTAAGGGTTGCTAAAATAGGTCTGGATTTGGATTTATTTGATGATTTTAACCGTACTCTGATTACCCATGAATTTGATTTTGGAATTCCTAATATTATGGGAGGATTAGAGAGTTGTGATTCTAAGGCTAGCCGTAGCGGCTCAGGTGGAAAATTTATCAAACAAACTCTTAATCTATTGAGACTACAGAAGATGCCCCTCTCTTCAAGTTTATTGTGGAAAAGCCAGATTCAGCTTTCACCCTATATTTTAACTGCCATTGAACAGTTTCAATTAGGAGGCATATCTAATATACGGGGGTATCCTCCGGCAGAAGCAACAGGAGATACAGGTTATACTTCAACCCTGGAGTGGCTTTTCCCTGCCTATCTTATTTCCAAAGAATGGAAGTTCCCCTTTTCCAGGACAAAAGTTTATGATGCGTTTAGGGTTGCGGTTTTTTACGACTGGGGCTTTGCGCGCTTAAGAAGGCCTGTTGGAAATGAAGAAAAAAACAAAACCCTAAAATCTGCAGGGTGGGGTATGCGTTTTAATCTCACAGAAAATTTTTCTCTCCGGCTTGATTTTGCCTGGCCTTTAGATAACACGCCTTCCGATGGAGACCACTTACATACCTGGACCCAAGCCTCAATAAGTTTTTGACTTCCATCGGAAGGGATTGATTTTAATCAAAAAATATGGTATAATTATAATAATACAAATGTATTAACATTACTGTCCAAATTAGCTGATGAGACTGTTGTAAAACGTCAAATTTTGCGTTATTCTGAGGCCAAAGGCCGAAGAA
>JASEHM010000217.1 GCA_030018895.1 Candidatus Omnitrophota bacterium | reverse complement strand
CTCACTTCGTTCGCTCCTCGCAATAACGAAAAACACGAATTGCGACACAGTCTGATCACGAGCCCCGCCGTAGGCGGGGCGAAGCAATCCCGTTTTTGAGATTGCTTCGCCCCTTCGGGGCTCGCAATGACGTAAGGAATTATGCACGCTGCTCAGTTATTTTACCTTTTGTTCTAGATAATTTCTTAACAATAGCCAAGTTCGTTTTCCCACTTTACCATCTCTAGTCAAATTATTCGCAGCCTGAAACGCCTTTATAGCACTACGCGTTTTCTTACCCATCTTAGCGTCAAGACAACCCGGATCAAAACCTGCATTCCTTAAGGCAATTTGAACTTGTTTAATATTTGGACGGCTTTTTACCTCACAAATAATTTTCTCCTTTTGGCCTTGGGTTTCTAAAACAGAGGCCTCCTTTAAACTATCAATCTCCTCATCTTTTACCTGCAATTGCGCCTCAAGTGCTGAGATCTGATTTCTTAATCCCTGCATTTGAAGATCCCCTTGTCTGCTCCCTGCGCAACCGCTTACTGAAATAACAAAAACGCCAAGCAACACAAAACCAACTAATTTCTTTAACATCTCCCCCTCCTTCTACTTAACACGCAACCCTTAATGCCTCTGACAAACCAAACTTCCCCTCATACAAGGCCTTTCCTATAATTACACCAACTAAACCCCGGTGCTGTAACTCTTTAAGCCTATGCAAATCATTTAAACAAGATATGCCTCCTGAAGCAATGGTATTTAAACCGGCCTCTTTTAAAAAATCCTTAATACCTTTTATGTTTGGCCCGCTTAAGGTTCCGTCCTTTAATGTATCAGTATAAATTACCTCTCTAAACCCCAAATCTCTTAAAAAAGAGGCGCATGTTATCACATTGTTTTTTTTACCAGAAGCTTTCCAGCCTTTAATTAATACGTCTTTATCTTTAACATCTAAACTAACAATAATCCTGTCTTTAAATTTAGCAAATGCCTTCTTTAAAAAGGCCTTGTCTGTAACTGCCTTTGTTCCCAGAATTACGCGCCAAACCCCTGATCTAAGCAATGTTTTTATGGTCTCAATGCTGCGCACCCCGCCGCCAAATTGCACCGGGACATTAATGTTTTTTGCAATCTCTTTTACTAAGCTTAAGTTCTTGGGCCTTCCGCTAAAAGCACCGTCTAAATCTACTATATGCAGCATGCTTGCGCCTGCCTTAAGCCAATGTTTGGCAGTTTTAAGCGGAGAGCGGGAATAAATTTTTTTATCTATTCTACCCTGAACAAATCTCACCACACACCCGTCAAGTATATCAATAGCAGGGATAATCAGCATAAATTAACAAAGTTTTCTAATATCTTAAGTCCGATAATTTGGCTCTTCTCAGGATGAAACTGCACACCATACACATTATCCTTCCAAACACAAGAAGCAAAATTTATTCCGTAATCAGTCAGCGCAGCAATAACATTCTTATCTTCAGGCTCTGGATAATAAGAATGGCAAAAGTAGGCATAAGAACCATTTGGAATATCTTTTAATAAAGGGCATTTTTTGCTTTTGCGCTGAACTGCTGAATTTATGGGCAGGTTAACTGTTTTTATCTGATTCCAGCCGATATGCGGAACCTTTAAATCTTTATGGCTTTGAAATCTCTTAACTACTCCTTTTAATACACCCAACCCTTTTGCCTGAGCCGCCTCCTCGCTTACCTCAAATAATATCTGCATGCCTAAGCATATTCCCAGAAATGGTTTTTTTAATTTTATATGCGCAAGAAGAGCCTTTATTAATCTCTGCTTCTTTAATTCTAATATGGCATCATCAAATGCCCCTACTCCCGGAAGGACCAGCTTATCACAAAGTTGAATATCCGCAGGCTTATTTATAATAATGGTTTTTGCGCCAGAAATTTGCAGGGCCTTATTCACGCTGTGAATATTGCCCATTCCATAATCAACAATTGCAATCATCTACGAAAACCTAATTCCTTACTCTGTTTCGCTCAAAATGCTTTCGCGTTTGAGCTTCGCAGGAGTTCTTC
>JASEHM010000216.1 GCA_030018895.1 Candidatus Omnitrophota bacterium | reverse complement strand
TGATTTACTTCTGAACGCTGAACTGTTACATTTACACACAATCAAGTATACTACCTCGCTAATTTTTTTAGTTTCCTTTATACATAATTTGTGGTAAAATATGATATTACTCTATAAAACTTAAACAAAAAACTCTTTTTACTATGGGAGGTGTAAAATGACGCACAAAGGACAGGAAAGACGTAAACATCCGCGGATAGGCGGCCGCTTCATCGTATCATACCGGATATTAGAAGGAGATGGAGACACAAAAACTAAACGGGATATAACCCAGACTAAAAATATCAGCCTTGGCGGAATGCTTCTTACCACAAACATGCAATTTAAGCCGGGGACAAACCTTGCCTTAGAAATTAGGCTGCCCTTTGATCCCAATCCTATAATGTTAATCGCCAGGGTTATTGAATCGCGTCAAATTATAGAGAATTTAGTTTACGATACCAGATTAATGTTTCTTGCAGTAGATGAGCAGCATAGGCCTATCATTGAAAAAACAATTCAGTATTATACGAAAAAAGAAGGATGAATATGAGAAAGATAAATTTAGGGCTTATAGGATTTGGCAACGTAGGTTCAGGCGTAATAAAGATTTTGCGCGAAAGAAAATCTTATCTGAAAGATAAAATTGGGATAGAGATAAGCATTAAAAAAATCTGCGATAAGGATACCACTACCAAAAGAAACGTGCCAATTGAGAAACAACTGCTTACCCGAAATGCCGATGAGCTTATATATGACCCGCATATTGATATTATAGTTGAGCTAATCGGAGGAATTCACCCTGCGTTAGAGTTGATTAGCGAAGCATTAAAAAAAGGGAAAAACGTGGTAACCGCAAACAAAGCGCTTCTTGCCCAGCATGGCCAGGAGTTATTTGCTCTGGCTTTTGAGCGCGGCAAAAATATTTATTTTGAGGCCTCAGTCGGCGCAGGCATCCCGATAGTAAAGGCCCTGCGCGAGAGCCTTATAGCAAACAGATTTAATAGTATTTTCGGCATTTTAAACGGGACATCTAATTTTATACTCTCTTTAATGTCAAGGGAAAATTGCTCATTTTCTGATGCGCTCAAACAAGCACAAGCAAAAGGTTTTGCAGAAAAAAATCCCTCCTTAGATATAGAGGGCATTGATTCAGCGCATAAATTAGTACTGCTTGCGTATCTATGTTTTGGAAAATTCATAAAATTAGAAGATGTGTTTATTGAAGGAATTTCTGCTGTTTCTCTCTCTGATGTTACTTACGCGCATGAATTAGGATTTGAAATAAAATTACTGGCAATTGCTAAAAAAGAAGGCAGCGAACTAGAAATGAGGGTTCATCCGACACTCATACCAAAAACACACCTTTTATCATCAGTAAACGCGGTTAATAACGCAATCTATGTATCCAGCGACTTGGCAGGCAACCTCTTGTTTTTTGGCCCAGGCGCAGGCCAGCTCTGCGCTGCCTCAGCTGTAGTTGCGGATGTGATAGATTTAATCCAAGATATCAAAGCAGGACTTTTCAGGCCCACCTTAAATATCATGCAGGACATATCTATAAAAAAACTGCGCAGTATCGATGAATTTGAAAGCAGGTATTATATTCGTTTAATGGCCTTAGATAAACCGGGTGTGTTGGCAAAGATATCCGGAATTTTAGCAAAATTAGGAATCAGCATTGCCTCTGTTACGCAAAAAGAAAAGCATAAGGCCCATATAGTCCCCATTGTAATGATTATACATAACGCGAAAGAAAAAAACCTGCGAAATGCGCTTCATTTAATAGATCGCTTAGATATAATCAAAGAAAAAACAGTGGCGATAAGGATAGAGGAAGTGTAACAGTTCACAGTCAATAGTTCATAGTTGATAGTAAAGGAATAAAAAAAAGAAGGATAGAGGCGTTTTGTGTGGATATAAACCCCAGAGCCCCCTTTGAGTAATATACAGAAGATATCATTGCTGTCCAAATTAGCTACTAGTACATTGTAACATTAGTTTTTAATAGTTCGTTGTCATTGTCCGGCTTGACCGGACAATCCAGATACCAAAGAGCATTT
>JASEHM010000215.1 GCA_030018895.1 Candidatus Omnitrophota bacterium | reverse complement strand
CATTGTCCGGCTTGACCGGACAATCCAGATACCAAAGAGCATTTATAGATTCCTCAAACAAGTCGGGTAATGACAAACTATCAAGAATTTATGTTACAATGCACTAGTAACTGGTTCCATGATTTTTTCTAAAAGGATTTTTTTATCAGCAGTATTAATTCTTTCCCAGCGCTCTAAAATTAAGAGTTTTAATGCATAAATAATTAAAATTGTCAGGTCAAAATAATGTCCAATAGCCAGTTCATCTAAAAATTGCCATCTTTGGCGGTCTAATAGCCTCTCTCCTTCAAGGGGAGAGGGGTTTCTTTGCGCTGCTAAAGCAGTATGGTATATTGATGAGTCGCTATAGGTATCAGGCCGTAAATATTTTAGAGGATCAATTTTTTTACGTATTGCCCTGAGTTTAACTAATTCGTTTTTAAGTGAGGTATTAAAATACAGCCATTTTTTCAGTGTTTGATTTTCTGTTAAAGCTGGCTCAAGAGAAAAAATACTGCATAATGCCTCTATGTCTTTTTTCGGAATAAACCCTAAACAGCGCGTCAGGAAATTATCAGAAGAAATTACCTGCCTTGCTTCAAAATGAAGCATAGGTAAACTTGAAATAAGATATTCGTAATATCCGGGCATGTTAAACAGTCAAGATTTCTTTTAATTCGGGTTTTAAAAACGCAGTAATATATTCAGCGAGTTCCTTATTGCTAAAATCAAAATGCGATTTTCCTGCATCAAAGCTAATAACAAAGCCGCCGCGAATAACATCTGACGGCTTTAAAACGATTTCTTTTTTTACCTCTTCTTTTAATTTTGCCAGAAAACCCGCCTCTAGTATCTTTAGGTCATCTTCATTTAACGTAATGATTATTTCTGATTTTTCCTCCAAGGCGGCACTTTGGATAATAGAGGTTAGAATCTTAAGCATATTTTCTGAGGTAAGGCTTGACTGGATTTGTTTTTCAACCAATTTATGCAGCATTGTGTTTATTTCTTCTCTTAATTCTAATAAAAAATCACGTCCAGCCTGCTTAATAAGCATCCTTTCTTTTTCCTGTAACTTTGTAATTTTCTCACAGGTGTCACGCTCCATCTCTTCTGCTTTGAGTGAGGCTTTTTTTAGAATCTCTTCTGCTTTTATATTTGCCTGAAGCTCAATTTCCTTGGCTTTTTCTTCAGCTGCCTGAATACCTTCCTGATTTATTTTATCAATTAATGCCTGAATGCTTTCTGTCATACAAATCTCCCATGCCTTTATACATTATTTACATCTAAAGAGTACGCCTTTAAATGTAAGCGTTCACTTTTCTTATTACTTCAAGGGGGTCAGGCGCTTCTAATATTGGCCGGCCGATAACCAGGAAGTTACTTCCTGCTTTGATTGCCTCTTGCGCTGTCGTTGTCCTCTTTTGATCATAACTGTATGTCCCAACCGGCCTTATCCCTGGTGTTACAATCAGAAAATCTTTTTTTATTTCCTGTTTCAATAATGCTGCCTCTTGAGCTGAACAAACTACCCCGTCTAATCCGCATTCAATTCCGAGTTTGGCTAATGCCAAAACATCACTTGAGGCAGTATCTTTGCTGGTTAAAACTGTTACGCCGATTAAGAGGGGCCGCTTTATTTTCAATTTATCCGCCTCTTCCTGTGCTGCGCTAACAGCGCTTTTAAGCATTTCTGCGTCGCCTAAGATATGCAGGGTAATCATCTTAACTTTTAAGCGCACTGCCTGATGGATGGCCTTGGCAGTAGTATTTGGTATGTCAAAAAATTTTAAATCTAAAAAAACCTCTCCTCTTTTTTTCCGGATATATTTAATAATCTGATGGCCGCAGCTAACAAAAAGCTGAATCCCTACTTTAAAGATTTTAATTTCAGGGTAGAGTTTATCCACGAATGTTTTTGCCTTATTAAAATTGTCTACATCTAAGGCTAAAATTATGTTTGCCTGTTTGCCTGTTTGCCTGTTTGCCTGTTTCATATTGTCCTGTCAATAAAATAAAAGTATCACTCGTGTCCAAATTAGACGTTACTTATCGACGCGAAATGTATTTTGAGA
>JASEHM010000214.1 GCA_030018895.1 Candidatus Omnitrophota bacterium | reverse complement strand
CAGCATCGAGATTCTTCGGCCTTTGGCCTCAGAATGACGCAAAATTTGACGTTTTACAACAGTCTCTTGAGGGATCTAAAAAGAACATAGATTCCTCGATAGTATGGGAATTATATTATCAAAGAAAAACCACAGAGATTGCAAAAAATACTTTTTTGCACGAATTCTCACAAATAAAAATCGAATTACCACGAATTATTCGTGGAAATTCGGCTTTTATTCGTGGTAATTCGTGTATCTCACAAGCTATCCAACTCCACCTTTCCCCAACTCATAAAATTATTCTTTAATATAATCACTACCCCTAAAACACCTTTTACGGAACGCGCAAAATCTAAGGCGCTCTGCATTTCCTGTTTTGAATTTACCCTGTTAGCAGTAGCAGTAGCCACAGCATCTGCCAGGCTTGCGCTTTTAGATATGATTACTACGCTATCAGCGCAGCCAAAGCTTACTGAATGCCCAATTGTGCCGGAAGAAGCACAAATGCCAAGAGGCGTATCTTTGGGTTTTATTTTAAGACAGATCTTATTCCACAACTTAGACCTGCCGCTATAAATTCCTACTTTACGGATTCTAGTTGTTTTAATAAATATATCTCCGCCATTCTCTATAATAACCTGCCGGTAACCCTTCTTTATTAAATCCCTGCCTAAAAACTCAGCAATTGTCCCTGCTACGGAAGCCATAGGCCCAACATTAGCCTTTTTTGCCTGTTCTGATATTTCTTTTATAATCTGAGACGCATTGAGCTCAACTGATAAAGGCTTTAGGCTTGTCAAGAACCTTGCGTCTCTGGTTATATAATTTTCAATCTGCCAACGATAGTATTTTATCCTCTCTTGGGCAAATTCCTTATTTAATGGCTTATCTGTCCAAATCTGCACATCTGTTTCTTTAGTAAGGATACGGGTTGATGAAAGATCCTTTGATCTTGGCCAATCTCGGTAAAATCTTCTTTGGTATTTATCTGTTTTCAACTAATTATCCTTCTTCTTTTTCTTCTTAAACAGGTCTAAGAATCTATCCTCATGCTCTTTGTAGATATTCCATCTATCCAGCTCTTCTTTTAATTCATTTGCTTTTGTAACATCGGTTTTTGCCTCGTTAAAAAGCTTTTCAATTTTATCTTTCACTGAACCAGGCAGCTTTGTCAGCTGGCTTAAGCTTTTCTTAATCCTCTCTATCTCCTCTTCGCCGATAGGCCCATGGTTTTCAGCACCTATCTTTAAATAATCTAAGAGTTTATTAATTTCTTCGTCCATTGCGTGTATTTGCTCATTAAGAGCGGTAAAATCTATTTGTATATTTAATAACCCTGTCAAAACCCTAAGCAATGCATAAGATGCCCTGGGATTTTCTATCTGAATGGTATAAAACGGTATCTCGCCAAGCAGGCAAAAACCTTCAAAGCCCTCATTTTTCGCTATGCCCAACAATAAACCATTCATCCCGCTGACCTGGCCCTCAGATAAAATATTATAATTTTGCTTCTTAAAATTATCTCTTAACTCTTTATAGGTGGCAGTAACCCATACATTAGATTCCTGCGTATGCTCAATAGGCTGCGGCATTGATGCAAGGCTTACAATCATCTTCACCTTAAAACCTTTGGCAATTTTAATAATTCTTTTTGTATATTCTTCTGCTTTTGCTAAATCAGGCTGGGCATTGCTGACAAAAATTATCAGGTCATTTACCTTAGGCTGATTTTTAAGTTTTTTGGCAGGGTTTTTCCAATAATAGAATTTACCGTAAGGAAGCTTTGGAATATCTAATACACCTTCATGGATAACGCTCCCTGTTAAGTAAAAAAAATCTTCCGGCGCAATACTTGCAAATTCCTCAGCCTTTAGTTTTTCTACCAGATAAAGAGCTGCCCTATACCCCACATCCCCCATCCCCGGCCAAACAGCTATTAACCAGGGATTCCTTAATTTTGGCCATTTAGAAATTTTTACACTCTCCATTATGTCATCTCCTTGTATAATATATTATACTTATTCACAATCACTCGTGTCCAAATTAAACGTTACTTATCGACGCGAAATGTATTTTGAGATA
>JASEHM010000213.1 GCA_030018895.1 Candidatus Omnitrophota bacterium | reverse complement strand
GTGCAGGGCGAAGCAATCTCTATCACCGTCGGAGATTGCTTCGTCGCTCACTTCGCTCGCTCCTCGCAATG
Organism: Candidatus Omnitrophota bacterium; assembly: GCA_030018895.1. GTDB lineage: Bacteria > Omnitrophota > Gorgyraeia > Gygaellales > Profunditerraquicolaceae > CAKKQB01. The sequence goes on along the minus strand of JASEHM010000213.1, from coordinate 1,994 downwards.
ACGAAAAACACGAATTGCGACACAGTCTGATTGTGAGTCTCGCGCTTTAAGGCGGGGCGAATGTATAAAAAGTCAACCCTTCGATTACACTCAGGGTTGATGGTGAGCGAAGTCGAACCATCAAAAGTTAAAAGTTGAAATAGCGCGTTAATCTTATGATATTGATGATTGATAATTACGATTCTTTTACTTATAACTTAGTCCAATATCTGGGTGAATTGGGCGGTGAGGTAAAGGTTTTTAGAAATGATAAAATAACTATTCAGAAAATTAAGATGATGAATCCTGAAAAAATAGTTATTTCTCCTGGGCCTGGCAGGCCTGAGAATGCAGGCATTTCTTGTAAGGTTATAAAGGAATTTGCCGGAAAGATTCCTATATTAGGTGTTTGCCTTGGCCATCAGGCAATTGGATATGTTTATGGCGCCTGCATTATTGGCGCAAAAAAACTGATGCATGGAAAAACCTCAATGATTTACCATAATAAAAAAGATATTTTTCGCAATATCCCTAATCCTTTTGAGGCTACGCGGTATCATTCTTTGGTTGTTCAGACAAATGCCCTGCCTGAATGCCTCCAGATAATCGCATGGACAAAAGACAAAGAGATAATGGGGCTTAAGCATAAAGAATATCCTTTATGGGGAGTGCAGTTTCATCCGGAATCCATCTTAACAAGATCGGGTAAAGATATCCTGGTTAATTTTTTACAAACATGACATCATGCCTACTAAATAAGAGTTGTGAGACGCGAATGAACGCGAATTTATTGCGAATAAACGCGAATATCAGAATTAGCGTTTATTCGTTCAAAATTAGCGTTTATTCGCGCTTTAAGTATCAGATCTTTTTTTATGATTAAAGAAGCGACAGATATTTTATCGCAAGGTAGGGATTTAACATTTGCTGATATGCAGGATGTAATGGAAGAGATTATGACCGGTACTGTCCAGACGCCGGCGATTGTTTCTTTTTTGACAGCATTAGACAAAAAAGGAGAGAGCATAGAGGAAATTACAGCGGCAGTAAGGGTGATGCGAAAACACGCCCTTAAGATAAACTCAAGACACAAGATAATATTAGATACCTGCGGAACAGGCGCAGACAGGAAAGGGACATTTAATATTTCAACTGTAGTTGCCTTTGTGGCAGCAGGCGCAGGTATAGCTGTGGCAAAACACGGAAATCGCGCTGCCTCGAGTTCTTGTGGAAGCGCAGATGTTTTAGAAAAGATAGGCGTAAATATAAATATGGCTGCTTGCGATTTAGAGAAATGCCTTGATGATATCGGTATTGCTTTTCTCTTTGCTCCGAATTTGCATCCGGCAATGAAATATGTTATGCCGGCAAGAAAAGAGATAGGCAAAAGGACTATTTTTAATATTTTAGGGCCCTTAAGTAATCCTGCCGGAGCAATGCATCAAATTGTGGGAGTATATGATAGGCGCTGGTTAAAGATTTTAGCGGAGGTATTAAAAAATTCAGGCACAACGCATGCGCTTTTGGTTCATGGAGAGGATGGTATGGATGAAATAACCACTGCCGCTAAAAGCGAGATTTTTGAAGTTACTGCAGATGAGGTTAGGCCTTATCAGGTATCTCCTGAGGATTTTGGTTTTCAAAGAGCAGTTCCTAAGGATTTAGATGGTTTAGGCGCGGATTTAAATACTAAGATTTTATTAAATATTTTAAGCGGAGAAAAAGGGCCTAAGCGCGATATAGTGGTTTTAAATGCCGCAGCAGCGATATATGCCGCAGATAAGGCTAGTTCTATAAAAGAAGGGATAAAATTAGCAGTTGAATCTATTGATTCTGGCAGTGCCCTTAAAAAGTTAAACCTATTAAGAGAATATTTGTAACAGTTCAACTTCCGGAAGTTCTCGTTTCCCGTTTTTGTCGTGCCCGTGAAAACGAGCATCCATTCTGTCATACCCTTTCTGGATTCCCGCTGGAGTTTACCCCCGTGAAAACGGGGGCGGGAATGACGCCTTGAT
>JASEHM010000212.1 GCA_030018895.1 Candidatus Omnitrophota bacterium | reverse complement strand
TATTTCCCCTTTATTATCAAAGACTTATACAAATACTATCAAGTTATTTACGAATGACCCTGAATTTAGCTAGAAAAAATATACTTAACATAACCCCCTACATTGCCGGCAAGCCCATTGAAGAAACAAAAAGAGAGCTGGGATTAAGTAAAGTGATTAAACTTGCCTCCAATGAGAATCCCTTAGGGCCTTCACCCAAAGCCATAGCAGCAATAAAAAAGAACCTTTCCTGCATTAATCGTTATCCTGATTCTTGCGGTTTTTACTTAAAGAAAAAACTTAGCGCGGTATTAAATACTAAAGCATCCAACATTGTCCTGGGAAATGGCTCAGATGAGCTTATTGATATTATTATAAAAACCTTCGTAGAAGATTCACAAAACATAATCACCGCAGATACCACATTTTTAGAGTATAAAATCATATCAGGGGTCCTTAATAGAAATATTATTACAGTCCCATTAAAAGACTTTAAATATGATTTAAAGGCAATCGCAAAAAAGATAAATAAAAAAACAAAGCTTATCTTTATCTCAAATCCAAATAATCCCACAGGCACATATGTTACAAAATACGAGATAGAAGAATTCATTAAAGTTTTGCCTAAAGATGTCTTGCTGGTTTTAGATGAGGCCTATGATGCCTTTCTTGATGTTTCCGACTTTCCTTATGGTTTACAGTATATAGATAAGGGAAATGTTTTAGTGTTAAAAACCTTTTCTAAGGCTTTTGGCTTAGCCGGATTAAGAATTGGCTATGCAGTAACTAACCCTGCATTGGCTTCCTATATGGAGAGAGCAAGACAACCTTTTAATGTTAATGCCCTTGCTCAGGTAGCAGCAATTGCTGCTTTGGATGACAAAGAATTTTTAACAAGAACCCGCAAGATTATTCTAAAAGGCAAAAATTATATTTCAAAGAACCTTCTAAAATCCGGAATCAGCTATGTGCCAAGTGTTGCTAATTTCATATTAGTTGATGTAAAAAGAAACGGCACGGATGTTTTTAAAAAAATGCTTAAATCCGGCGTGATTATCCGGGATATGTCCCAGTATGGCCTGGAGAATTTTATCCGAGTAACTATCGGAACAGAAAAGGAAAATAAAAAGTTCATTGAGGTGTTGCTAAAGCAGTTATAACACATGCTTACAATGGAGGAGTCGGATGATTATAGTATTAAGGCCTGATGCTACAGAAGAACAGATAAATCATATTATTGACAGGGTTAAAAAACTTGGCCTCACCCCCCATGTTTCAAAAGGAACAGAACGCACTATTATCGGGGTTATCGGACCAGAGGATATTTTACGGGTTACCCCTTTAGAGGTTTTTGCCGGCGTAGAAAAGGTTATGCCGGTTCTATCTCCCTACAAACTTGTCTCGCGGGAATTCCAGCGCCACAATTCAATATTTGAGCTGGGAAAAGGCGTCCGAATAGGGGATAAAAAAATTATTGTTATGGCAGGCCCCTGTGCCATAGAAAATATAGACGTACTTTACGATATCAGCCATAGCATTAAAAAAGCAGGGGCATGGGGACTGCGCGGCGGCGCATTTAAACCGCGCACATCTCCATACACCTTTCAGGGCCTAGGCGAAGATGGGTTAAAAATATTAAAAAAGGTGGGCGATGAATTAGGCCTAGTCACAATCAGCGAAGTAATGGACACACGCCATGTTGAATTAGTCGCTAATTACGTTGATGTACTTCAGATTGGCGCCCGCAACATGCAAAATTTCAATCTTTTAAAAGAAGTAGGCCTCACCAAGAAACCTGTAGTATTAAAACGGGGCATGTCTTCAACAATTAAGGAACTGCTTATGTCCGCGGAATACATACTATCAGGAGGCAATTTTAATGTTATTCTTTGCGAACGCGGAATAAGGACATTTGAAGACTCAACCCGTAATACCCTTGATGTAAGTGCAATCCCTGTAGTTAAGCAGCTTTCACATTTACCTATAATCGTTGACCCTTCTCATGCAGCAGGCAAATGGGGGCTGGTTTCACCTCTTTCAAAAGCAGCAGTAGCATGCGGAGCTGACGGCCTGATTATTGAGGTACATAGCCGGCC
>JASEHM010000211.1 GCA_030018895.1 Candidatus Omnitrophota bacterium | reverse complement strand
CGGGCCTTCGGCCCTCGCAATGACGGTGTTTTTGTCATTATGACACAGTCTGAATGACAAAGCACTTCTAAAAGCTAAACTATTACAGTTTTTCTTAGTTCTTAGTTCTTAACTCTTAATTCTTAATTCTGATTTATAAGGTATTGCTCTTGCTATTATCAAATCCTCAGGTGTGGTAATTTTAATGTTAAAATACGAGCCCATAACCATTCTTACCCCAACGCCTAACCTTTCAACCAAAGAAGCATCATCCGTAACTTTAATACCTGCTTTACTATAAGCCTTAAGAATTAGCTCTTTTCTAAAAACCTGTGGAGTCTGCGCCTCCCACAGCTTACTTCTATCTAATGTCTCCTCCACCATATTTTCCTTGACACCTTGATGCTTTGACATCTTGACACTTTTAATAGTCGCTTTAACCGGCACGCCCAGGCAAGAGGCGCCAGATTTCTTAGCCTCTTTTATTACGAGAGAGATCATATCCTTATTAATAAAAGGCCTTGCAGCATCATGTATCAAAACCATGTCCGTACGATTACCAATCACTGCTAAGCCATTTCGCACTGAATCCTGGCGAGTCCTGCCTCCTCCAACAATTTTCTTAATTTTTTTAAAACGAGTAATCTTTATTTCATTACAGATAAGCTTTTCATTTTCGGGACTCACGACAACAATGATATCTTTAATCAAAGGATGTGTATCCAGCGCTTTCAAGGAACAGGTAATAACCGGCACCGAGTTTATTTTACTCAGTAATTTGGGAAACTTTGACCTGAATCTCCTGCCTTTGCCTGCGGCAACAACTATTGCTGTCACATTCACGTTATTTTTCCGGCCTCGTAAAGATCATTCTGCCTGCCTGGGTTTGAAGAACAGAGGTAACCACGACCTTTACCTCCTGGCCAATAAGCCTGCGCGCCTCCTCAACCACAACCATTGTGCCATCCTCAAGATACCCTATTGCCTGATTATGCTCTTTGCCTTCTTTAATCAGTTTTATCCGCATCTGCTCGCCAGGCAAAAGCATAGGCTTAACTACATTCGCCAACTCATTTATATTAAGCACCTTTACGCCATGGATGCCCGCGACGCGGTTTAAGTTATAATCAACAGTTAAAATCCTAGCGCTTAATAACTTTGCCATCTTTATCAACTTCGCATCTACATCAGGAATATCCGAAAAATCCTCCTCATGTATTGCTATGTCAAGTTTTGCTTCTTTTTGAACCGTATGTAATATCTCTAATCCCGACCTTCCCCTTTGCCGTTTTATCGGATCAGTTGAATCCGCTATCTGCTGTAATTCTTTTAAGACAAATCTGGGTATAATTATCTTTCCTGTCAAGAACCCGGTTCTAGAAATATCAACAACCCTTCCGTCAATAATAACACTGGTATCTACTATGGTTATTTCTTCAATATCATTCTGCCGGCGCAACCGCACATAAGGAATAATAATATTGAACTCATCCTTCCCGCGTAAAGCCATAACCATGCCTAAATAACAAAAAATCAATGTCAAAACAACTTTTATGAAATTAACAGTTTGTGGTTCAAGCTGGGAAAGGCTAAAGGCATCGCCAACTAATTTTGACATAATTAGGCCCAAAATAAGGCCAAAGACCGTGCTTGAGAGCCCTGTTACAGAAACCCGCCGCATACCAGACTCTATAGCTATCATTAAAAGAGCTGCTATAGCGCCTAATAAAATGCCCAACATACCTAAATTTTTAGATACCATTATTTGAAAACCAATAGTCATACTGCTTAACAAAAAAAGCACGCGTACTAATAATAAGTTCATAGTTTGACCTCCGTAATCTTCCTAATCCGTATTTACTCCGTTAGAAAACCCCATATTTCAACACGGGGTAAAATATCTAGAGTTCACTCCCGTTAGAAATGCCAAAGCTATAATAGGTGAAGGCAAAATTTCTAACGGGGTAAACTTTCTAACAGAGTTTACATTTACAAAAACATCATTGCTGCCCAAATTAGCTGCCAGAATATCATTCCCGCAATCTTTAACCCATTCAGTTCAAGTTGCTAATGCACAAAAGCATTAGTTTATAGTAAAC
>JASEHM010000210.1 GCA_030018895.1 Candidatus Omnitrophota bacterium | reverse complement strand
CCCGCTTAAAGATTGCGGGAATGACACTCTAGCAGCTAATTTGGACAGCAATGATGCAATGATTAATAAAAAAGGTTTCTGCGATTTAGGTTTTGCAAAAATAGATACAGACAGACACAAAAGAAGGGGTTTTGCAGAAGCAGTGTACTGCCCGGGAAAAACAAAGACACACCTTAAAAAAATCTCTATAGAGTTTTTAAAAAACAAGCAGGACCTTTTACTTACTAAATTGGATAAACCGGTTTTTGCCTACCTAAAAAGGTTTTTCCCCGGATTAAAATATAACCCATTAGCAAAAATAGGATATATCCAACAGACCGCCTTAAGAAAAAAAAAGGATTTAGTTTTAGTTATTTCTGCCGGCACCACAGATATACCAATAGCAGAAGAGGCAGCAGCCACTTTAGAAATAATGGGAAACAAGGTAAAGAGAATTTATGACGCCGGCGTAGCAGGAGTTCATCGCATTATGAATTATATTGACATTATAAAAAAGTCAAAGATAATCATAGTGGTTGCAGGCATGGAAGGCGCCCTGGCAAGCCTGGTAAGCGGAATAACAAGTTCTGCGATTATTGCTGTGCCAACAAGCTGCGGTTATGGCGCAAACTTCCAAGGGCTCTCCAGCCTCTTAACTATGCTTAATAGTTGTTCCCCTGGCGTAGTAACGGTTAATATAGATAATGGTTTTGGCGCAGGATACTTTGCGAATCTTATTAATAGATAGTTGAGGGGTGTGCATAATTCGAGCTTTGTCATTGCGAGCCCTGCACCGTATGGTGCAGGGCGAAGCAATCTCTATCACCGTCGGAGATTGCTTCGTTGCTCACTTCGTTCGCTCCTCGCAATGACGAAAAACACGAATTGCGACACAGTCTGCATACGGTGCAGGGCTCGCTGTGACGTAAGGAATTATGCACACTGCTCAGATAGTTATTGTATAAATAATCATGGATAGCAACAGGATTAAATTAAGCGAAGCTAAGAAATTCCACGGACATTTAGGCCCTTATTTAGTATTAGGACTCTTAGCCGGAGAATTAGCGCTTAAGAAATTAAAATGCAAAAAATATTTTGGCCTCAAGGTGAAAGTTTTTGGGGCAGACAAAAAACCAAAATCCTGCCTTATTGATGGTTTGCAGCTCTCCAGCGGAACAACCTACGGGAAAGGAAACATCAAAAAATTTGGCGGAAAAATAATTAAGGTCTCTTTTCAAAACAGCACAGGCAAAAAATTTGTTCTCAGATTAAAGGACGGGCTTAGGCAAATATTAGAAGCAGCAAAAACCCACAAAGATTCAGAATTATTAGCAAAGGAACTATATAAGAGCACTGAAAAAATGCTCTTTTGCACGAATTACTATAAATAAAGCTCCTCCCCGCCATAAGCGGGACGATTTTGTGGGAAATTAGGGACGGAAATTAGGGACAGCGCCCTATTTAGGGCGCTGTCCCTAATTTCCTAACAAAGTACTGTAAATTGGCTAAACCTACGCCTAAAGGAAGGACTTAACATGGGTGGAAAGTTTAATTTTTATAAACTCATTCTTATCGTTGTAACAGCATTTTTCATACCTTTATCTATTTTTATTAATTTCGTTCTTGCCGATGGAGGCCTTGTTACCCAGAACCCAGAGACATTACAATGGTCACTTCAAAAGATGAATAAACAACTGTGCGTTATCAATTATGAAAATGGATTTGAAAACATGCTTTTGTCTATTTATGTGAATGATTTACAGGGCGAAAAAGCAGTGTGGATTTTTCCTGTTCCCGCGAAGCCCGATAAAATCGCAGTCGATATTACAAAAAGTTTCCCTGTCTTTCATGGCCGTGATATAAAAAGAATTGCCAAAGATGCAATTAATATTGCTTTCTGCATTCGGTAAAAGGTTTTAAACTACAGGTTACACAGATACGGTTTGCGTCGGTAATCTGTGTAATCTTGTTTAAAAATCTGTGTAATCAATACAATCTTTATTTTTGTTACATTGCATCACTCGTGTCCAAATTAGACGTTACTTATCAACGCGAAATGAATTTTGAGATATCAAATTTGTCATACCCGCGAAAGCGGGTATCC
>JASEHM010000020.1 GCA_030018895.1 Candidatus Omnitrophota bacterium | reverse complement strand
AGATTTTTCGCTTCGCTCAAAATGACGAAAAATAGCATTTCGCAACAGTCCCATAATAGACTTTTTAACGCTAACTAAATAGCTATGAATAAAGGATTTAAGAATATCTTAATTGTTTTTTTGCTCAGTATTGCCGCATTCAGCATCTTTAAGTTTATTTCTATTCAAAAAGAGAAGTATGAGTTAATCAGTGAGTTAGATAGGGCGAAGCACGGAATAGCCGTTTTAGAAAAAGAGAAACAAAACATCTTGCAGGAGATAGAGAAAGAAAAGGATATAAATCGTAAAATAGAGCAGAAAAACACGGAATTAAAAAAATACTTAAAAGCCGATAAAACAAAAATTATTAGCTTATTTATTGACTTAAAAGAGACAAATCAGGCAGTTGAAGGGTTAAGCTCAAAGATTTCCCTGTTAAAATTAGAAAATGAAACACTGCAACAGGAAAAGGAACGGTTTTCGCAGGAAATAGAAGGTTTTAAGGTAAAATTAAATTCTATTAATGAGCTTAAGAAAGCTATTAAGGAACTTAAAAAACAGGCGCGTAAGACGCGCCTGGAAATAAAAAATCCTGTTAAAATCAACAAGGCTATTGAAGGAAACCGTGGATACCTGATAAAGAACGGCGAACAGGCTCATTCGACTAATCTTAGAGTAGAAGTAATTCCTGTTGCTAAATAATAATGAGGTTAACATTGAAAAAGCCAGTGTTAACTTGATTACAGCGATTAAGATATAGATTGCAAGATTAAACGCGTTAAAAATCTTTGTAATCTTTTTGAAAATCTCTGTAATCAAGTTTCTGCTGGTTTTTCAGTAAAAACTAATGAAGGATATTTTAGCGCAGTTATGGAAAAATAAAATTTTTATAACCACGCTTTCTGCATGGTTAATTGCCCAAGGCATTAAGGTTAGTCTTGGGGTAATCCGGCAAAGAAAATTTGATTTCCGTTGGCTCGTGGGCACAGGGGGAATGCCCTCTAGCCATGCAGCAGGCGCATCTTGTTTGGCTGCCACGATTGGATTAGAATGCGGATTTGACAGTGTCTACTTTGCTTTGGCTGCTTCATTTGCTATAGTTGTAATGTTTGATGCGCAAGGCGTTAGGCGCGCAACCGGAAGTCAGGCCAGAATCTTAAATAAGGTAATGGATGATATTTATTGGCAAGGCAAGATTCGGGAAGAGCGATTGCGTGAACTTGTCGGGCATACGCCGCTTGAGGTTGTTATGGGTTTTTTGTTGGGAATACTTATAGCTTTTCTGGCGCATTAAGAGAGTAACGAATATATTGGGTATTTTTTAAATTCTTAAGATAGGAGCTTAAATGAATAAAAAAGTTTGGATAATAATACCTGTAGTAATAATATTGAGCGCTGCTTTTTTGGCGCTGAAGATAAAAAGGATTGGGCCGCGGCCTTCTGGTGTTGGGACAAAGCCTGCTTGCGTTTTTACTGTATCAGGGTTATTATCTCAGGCGAGAGGATTTCAGGCGAAGGACGATCTTATTAATGCTAAGGCAATGTATCAAAAATTAATTACTGAATTTCCTAACTCTCCTGATGTAATGAACTGGCAGAAAATAACTGAGGAGATTAATATAAAGCTTTTATTTTCTCCAATAATAACTTCTGGCAGTATCCTTTATGAAATAAAACCAGGAGATGCATTAAATAAAATTGCCAGGGAGTTTAAAACTACTGTTGACTTAATTAAAAAGAGTAATAATTTGGCTAAGGACTTAATTACTCCAGCAAAAAAAATCAAAGTAATACATTTGCCTTTTAGTATATTTGTGGATAAATCCCAGAACCTTCTGATGTTAAAATTTCAAGAGGAGATCTTAAAAACATATATTGTTTCAACGGGAAAAGATAATTCTACTCCTATAGGAAGCTTTAAAATTATCAATAAACTTATCCATCCTACATGGTTTAAGGCAGGCGCTGTTATACCTGCCGGTTCAGAAGAAAATGTTCTAGGCACGCGCTGGTTAGGGTTTAATTTGCCTGGTTATGGTATTCACGGTACTACTGAGCCGCAAAACCTAGGCAAACAGGTTACTCAGGGCTGTGTACGGATGGCTAATTCTGATGTTGAGGAATTATATACAATTGTGCCTGAGGGAACAGAGGTTATTATTGTTGATTAAACCTAAACCACGGATTATTACGAATAAAAAAAATTCGTGGAAATTCATAATTGTGAGCGAAGAAAAGTAAATGGTTGGATTAAATTTTGAAAAACCCATTACAGAGCTGGAAAAAAAGATTCAGGAGCTAAAGAATTTTATTCTGGAGAAGAAGATAGATCTTTCTTCTGAAGTCAAACGCTTAGAGGATAAGCTTCTAACCTTAAAGGAGGATACCTATAGTAACTTAACTGCCTGGCAAAAGGTGCAGATTGCCCGGCACCCCCAAAGGCCTTACAGCCTTGATTATATTAGTATCTTAATGTCTGATTTTATAGAATTGCACGGCGATCGGGTTTTTGGCGATGATAAGGCGATGATTTGCGGTATAGCAAAATTAGATAATCAAAAGATTGCTTTTATCGGCCATCAAAAAGGGAGAGATACTAAGGAGAACCTAAAGCGTAATTTTGGCTGCAGCCATCCAGAAGGTTATCGTAAGGCCTTGCGAGTTATGCAGCTGGCAGAAAAGTTTGGTTTGCCTATTATAATATTTATTGACACGCCTGGCGCTTATCCGGGAATAGGGGCAGAAGAACGCGGCCAATCCCAAGCAATCGCGCTTAATCTAAGAGAGATGATTTATTTTAAGGTTCCCATAATTGCCACAGTAATAGGCGAGGGCGGTTCAGGCGGGGCATTGGGCATTGGTGTAGCAGACAGAGTCTGTGTTTTAGAGAATGCGTATTATTCTGTGATTTCTCCTGAAGGATGCGCTGCGATACTCTGGAAGGATGGCGCAAAAGCGTCTGAGGCAGCAGAGGTGTTAAAGTTGACTGCTCAGGACCTTTTAAAAATGGATATTATTGATGAAATAATCCCTGAGCCATTAGGCGGGGCGCATCATGACATCCAAAAAACAGCCCAGAATTTAAAAGAGGCAATAAAGAGAAATTTAAAAGAACTAAAGACCTATGCCAAAGATGAGTTATTAAAATTAAGGTATAAGAAGTTTAGAAGTATAGGCGCGATAGAATGATTGAGCACGAATTGCTTTTGCTTGGGCTTCTTAAAGAAGGCCCAAAACACGGTTATGATATAAAATTAAAAGTCAGGGAAATTCTTTCTTTGTTCGCAGGCGTGGAATTAAGCTCTGTCTATTACCCTTTAAGGGTTTTAGAGAAAAACGGCCTATTGGCAAAGCATTTAAATAAATTCGGCAGGAGGCCGCAGCGCATTGTTTATTGCTTGACCTCTAAGGGAGAGGACCGTTTTAATGAGCTTTTAAGCAAGAGTTTATTTGATTTTAAGCGGCCACAGTTTAGTTTGGATCTCAGTTTATATTTTTTGCATTATGTCCAGCCTGATTTTGCCCGCAGGAAGCTTAAGACGCGGTTAATTATTTTAAGGAGGATCTCTAACGGTTTAAAACAAATGTTTAAGAGTCAAAACGCAAAAGGCGCATTTTCTTTAAGCAGTATCTTAGGGCATAATCTTGCTTTATTAGAGGCAGAGACAGGTTTTCTCCAAGGCCTGATAAAGAGGATATAAAAAACCTTCAAGTTATCAAGCTTCATTTTTCTGCAACTTAAAAATTAATGGGTTATAGAGAGGGGTTTAATCAATGGGGCTTGCGAAGATTGCTACAGAATTCAGCGATGTTCTTTCGTTGGTAAGCAGGTTGTTTAATTCTACGCTTGAAAAATCTTTAAAATCGTAAATTTTTATAGTGTTGGCGATTATCTTTATTATCTCCTTATCTATATCCGCATTTTTCCCTATTTCCGGCTTTTGAAATTTTAACTGGATACGATGCCTTATCTGATTTACAATAAACTCTTTCATAGTGATATCTCTGTAATTTAAATTTAAGCCTTCTTTGTTGTCGATTGCCTGAAAAGCCATTTCTGAATCCTGGATATTACGATGTTGAAATTCAGTCTGGGAAATAAATTGATATATTACTTTTTTGATATCAAGATAATAGAAGGTTTGCTTGAGCAGGATGCCGGTTTGGGTGTCAGCAACTATAAAACAGAAAAATTCTGGTTCTTTTTTTGTCCGGTCCATGCTTAAGATAACGCGGCTTATGACTCGAAAGACGTGGTTAACTTTTTCCATAGCATTTTTATTAAAACTGATTTCTTGTAATTTTTCAGTTTCAGGAATAGATTCTATGTAGTAGTTAAAATTTAATACGTCATATTTAAATTCGCCTGTATTCTTTTTAATGGCAAAACACTCTTTAGATTTTTCAGGCTTATCCGGTTTTGAAATAATATTCTCAACCGGCATATAAATCCAAAGGGTAGAGCCGGTTGTCTTTGTTTTAACCTTAATATTATATTCGTTTTTGCAAATATCCTGGATAGCCAAAGCAGCAGTTTCTTTAAGATATGTAGGGGAGATGGAAGAAGAGCAGCCGCAAAAAAACATAGAAACGATGAGAATTTTATACATTTGCTCTACCTTAAAGCGGGGAAGAGCTTTACTTGTGGCTCTTATTAAATTCTTTAAAAATAGCTTCAATCTCATCGTAATTAAGTTCTTCTTTTTTAAAGAGCTCTTGGGCAAATTTAGTTAAAAGCGCAGATTCTTTTGTAAGCAGTTCTTCAACCTCTTTTAGGCATCCTTGTAAGATTTCTTGGATATCCTGATCAAGCCTCGCCTTTGTTTCCTCAGCTATTAAGGGCTGCTGAAAACCTCTACGGATAAGGGCATGAAAATTGCCAATAAGCCCGGATTTTCCCATTCCCCAGCGCCAGGCCATATTATGGGCAATCCCTAAGGCATTTTGGAAATCCATATCTACTCCAACGGTAGTACAGCCGAATTTAATTTTTTCTGCAGCATAACTGCCTAATGAAATCTTTATGTTGTTTAGCAATGCTTTTTGGTCCTTAATAAAAACCTCTTCTTTTTCCGGAGTCCAAACTACCCCCATAGTTTCTTTGCGGGGTATTATACTCGCTTTAAATACATCCTTGCTTGGCGCAAGCAGATAAGTTACAATGGCATGGCCTGCCTCATGATAGGCAGTCTGCCATTTCTCTTGCTCGCTCATCTTAACCTTTCTTTTTATGCCTAATTCTATTCTTTCCCGCGCCTCCTCAACCTCTTTCATTGTTATAGCGTCTTTTTTATGGCGTACAGCAATCAGAGTTGCCTCTCTTATAATATTTGCTATATCCGCAGGAGAATAACCCACTGCTATTTTTGCCAGCCAGTCAAATTTTATATCTTTTTCATTGTATTTTATTTTTTTTATATAATAAGCGAAAAGTTTTTCGCGGTCCTCCAAACCAGGTAAATCTACATAGATTTTGCGGTCAAACCTTCCTGGCCGAAGCAGGGCAGGATCAAGAAAGTTCTCATCCATATTAGTTGCTCCAATAATAACAATATTTATATCCTTTTCTTTAAGGCCATCCATTTCCACTAAAAGCTGATTCAAGGTGGTATTGGTTTCAGTCTGTCCCCCAAAACCTGAGTCCGTTGCCCTTTGCATGCCCACAGCATCAATTTCATCAACAAAGATGATGCATCCGCCTTTTAATTCTGCTAATTGCCGCGCCTTTTTAAAGAGGCTGCGGATACGGCCTGCGCCTACGCCTACAAACATCTCTACAAATTCCGAACCAGACATAGGAATAAATGGAATATCTGCTTCAGTGGCAATAGCCTTGGCTAAATATGTTTTGCCGCAGCCTGGCGGGCCTAACATAAGGATTCCCCTTAAGATTCTTCCGCCTATACGTTGTAATTCTGCTCTGTCCTTAATCAGCTTTACTACTTCTAAGGATTCCTGTTTTGCCTCATCCATACCAATAACATCATTCCAGGTAATCAACAGTTCTTTGCCTTTAACAGCCTTTTTCGTTATCTGGGTAAATCCCCGGCCGCCTTTTTTATAAAACATCCAGTACATCATAAAAACATAAACCATACCCTGAATAATACCCATTACGCCCCACATAAACATATTCAAGGGAGCAACTGCTAATTGGGATTGCCTAAGGTATGATTCTGATTCTTTCCAGGCCTTAAGCCCGTTTATAATTACAATATTAAAAATGATGAATATAATTGTAGCTATTATAAGAAGAATTATCCTGAGCCAGTAAAGTTTTAGATAAAATTTAATCATTTTCCAGTTCATTTGGCCTCCTTTTAATGAGTCTCTACTGTTTCGTTTTGCTTCCCCTTCATTCTTGTAGAATACAAGAATGAAGGGGGATAAAGCGATTGGGATAAATTGAAGTTTAAAATACCATATTAAATCCTTCAGGTCAAATCTTTTCTTGAATAACCGATTAGTGAATGGGAAACCTGTTGATATGTCATTCCCGCGAAAGTAGGAATCCAGACGACTGGATTCCCAATAAAAGATTTCGGGAATGACAATGGCCTCTGTTTACTGATTGGTTACTTACAAAAGCAATTTAGAGACTGTTGCAAAACGTCAAATTTTGCGTCATTCTGAGGCCAAAGGCCGAAGAATCTCGATGCTGATGAGATTTTTCGCTTCGCTCAAAATGACGAAAAATAGCATTTCGCAACAGTCCCAATTTACACAATTTATTTGACATTACCCTTGAACCCGGACAAACAAAACAAAATTTTTTGTTTGACCCTGTTAGAAATGATGGTATAATCAAGCTTCTAAAAAATATGAACCCCGTTAGACTTCATGGGAATAGGTAAAAGATTTTTAAACCATCGTCTTGAGGAAAGTCTAATGGGGTGAAGAAAAATACAGGAGATATAGGAATCCGATATTCTAATAACTTACCTACTGATATTTTGATAACTATAGCCAATCATTCGTGTTCAAATTAGACATTACTTATCGACGCAAAATGTATTTTGAGATATCAAATTTGTCATACCCGCGAAAGCGGGTATCCAGATTTTTTCTCATCGTGGATTCCCGCTTAAAGATTGTGGGAATGACACTCTAGCAGCTAATTTAGACAGCAATGATAGCCAATGTAGTTATAACACGTATTATACAAGAGGAGGAAGATTAATGGTTAAGATTAAGAAAGTTTTGGCAAGAGAGATTTTGGATTCACGCGGAAATCCTACTGTAGAAGTAGATATAATTTTGGATAACGGCATATTAGGCCGCGCTGCTGTTCCTTCAGGCGCCTCTACCGGCGAGAAAGAGGCCTTAGAACTAAGGGATGGAGACAAAAAAAGATATTTAGGCAAGGGCGTATTAAAGGCAGTTAGTAATGTTAATACTGTAATTGCTTCAGAGATAAAGGGTTTGGCGCCTGATTTTGAAAAGATAGATAAACTGCTTATTAAATTAGACGGGACTGAGAATAAATCTAATCTCGGCGCCAATGCGATATTGGGTGTTTCTTTAGCAGCAGCCAAAGCAGCGGCAATATCAAAAAAACAGCCATTGTACAAATTTTTAGGGGGACAAAAAGCCAATATTTTGCCTGTGCCTCTTATGAATATCCTAAACGGTGGCCTGCATGCGGATAATAATTTAGATATTCAGGAGTTTATGATTATGCCTGTGGGAGCGCCTAGATTTTCTGAAGCGCTGCGTATAGCAACTGAGGTATTTCATAACCTAAAGGCTATTTTAAAATCTAAGGGCCTGTCAACATCTGTCGGAGATGAAGGCGGTTTTGCGCCGAATCTTAAATCAAATGAAGAAGCCCTTGGTTTGATTTTGCAGGCTATTGAAAAGGCTGGGTATGAGCCGGGGAAAGAGGTTTATCTGGCCTTAGACTGCGCAGCCAGTTCATTTTATAATGAAGGCAAATATAAATTTGAGAATTCTTTGAAGACTTCTTTGGATTTAATCCAGATATATGAGAACTGGTTAAGTAAGTATCCGCTTCTTTCTATAGAGGACGGGCTTAGTGAGCATGATTGGCAAGGGTGGCAGGAAATGACTAAAAGATTGGGAAGTCTTGTT
Source organism: Candidatus Omnitrophota bacterium (assembly GCA_030018895.1). Classification (GTDB taxonomy): domain Bacteria; phylum Omnitrophota; class Gorgyraeia; order Gygaellales; family Profunditerraquicolaceae; genus CAKKQB01. Next base: position 1,156 of record JASEHM010000020.1, on the reverse strand, counting down.
CAATTGGTTGGCGACGATGTCTTTGTGACTAACCCAAAAATTTTTAAAAAAGGTATTGCGCAAAATATAGGTAATGCTATACTAATAAAGTTAAATCAAATCGGCACGCTCTCTGAGACCATTGAGACAATACATATTGCAAAGAAAAATAAATACAAGGCAATTATTTCGCATCGTTCCGGCGAAACCGAAGATACAACTATCAGCCATCTGACAGTGGCAGAAGCCGCAGGCCAGATTAAAACAGGCTCATTATCGCGTACTGACAGGGTTTGCAAGTATAACGAATTATTAAGGATTGAAGAGGAGCTAGGGCCTAAGGCGGTTTTTGCAGGAACTTTTGGGAAACAAAAGAGAGCGGCTTGAAATGTTAAAAAAGGCATTCTGGCTCTTTGGTCTTGCGGTTTTTTTATTGGTTATATTTTTGCCGGGTTATACTAAGTTGCAGGAATTAAGGGATAAAAATAGGGAGTTAGAAAATAAGATTAAGCGCGTAATAGTAGAAAATTCTCTCCTGGAAGAAGAGATTAGATTTATAAGAAGCGACCCGGTTTATCAGGAAAAAATCATCAGGCAAAAATTAGGGGTTGTGCGCAAGGGGGAGATTCCGATTAAGATAGTTCCTTAAGACAAAAAAATAATAGTTTTGAAGTTTTATACATTCGCCCCGCCTTAAAGCGCGGGGAGGAGCTTCATTGTTCTTTAATTAATAAGTTTCGCGGGGTGGAGCAGCCTGGTAGCTCGCAAGGCTCAATGGACACAAAGCTCAAAAATCTGCAGAGTACAGGGAGCAATGGGATTTGTTGTCCGAATGGGCTCCTCAATCGGAAACGATTGAAGGATAGCTTGTCAAACTCGGTGGAGCCTAAACAAAAGGTAATACCGAGCCAAGCCCGCCAATTTTTTTGGTGGGAAGGTGTAGAGACTAAACGGCAGGCCTCTTATGTTTTCTTGCTAAAGCAAGAAAAGAGGAAGATATAGTCCAGACTACAAACCTAGCATTAATTGGTGCTGGGGCAGTGAAAACTGTAGTAGTATGCATAACCTTGAGGTCCTCGGTTCAAATCCGAGCCCCGCAACCAAATTTTGCAGTTAAAAAGCCTGCCAAATTCTCGGCGGGCTTTTTAATGGTATAGAAAAGTAAAAAATACTTTCC
>JASEHM010000209.1 GCA_030018895.1 Candidatus Omnitrophota bacterium | reverse complement strand
TCTTTCACCTTCATCCCTGTGGCAAGCCACAGGGTATTCGGCGAAGAAGAATAAATTAGACCTCTTCAACAAGTCCCAGGATAATTTTTGCCAATCTTACCGGGTCATGCCTTATTACATCGCCTTCAACAATAGCAAAATCATCTTCAATAACACGATACCCTATATTTTCAATCTTTTTGGCATCATTTACCACAAAATATGAATCCTGCCGGGCATATCTTTTAAGTATCTCTTGAGATATTTCTCCTGTATTTATAATACAGCAATTTAAGATATGCGGATGGCTGTGTGCGATAATGGCCTTTATATGATCAGAGGCGCTGTAAGCATCTGTTTCCCCCGGCTGAGTCATTACATTGCATACGTAAACCTTTATTGCCTCTGAAGAAACAATCGCCTCGGTAATCTCTTTTATGAGAAGGTTGGGAATAATACTCGTATACAATGAGCCAGGGCCCAGAACAATCACCTGAGCATCAGCTATCGCCTTTAAAGCATCCGCGGTTGCAAGAGTTTCTTTAGGCTCAAGAAAGACCCTGTTTATGGGCTTATGAGCCTTAGGGATCTGGCCTTCGCCTATAGTAGTCGAGCCATCTTTATGCTCAGCCACCAAATTCACATTACTTAATGTTGAAGGTATTACCTGCCCGCGCAGAGCTAAAACCTTGCTTGTTTCTTTAATTGCTTTCTCAAAATCTCCGGTTAACCTTGTCATTACCGTAATAAAAAGATTACCAAAACTATGGCCTGAAAGATCCGAGATTGTATCAAATCGAAATTGAAATAAATCGCGCATCAATACCGGCGCATCTGCCAAAGCAACTAAACAGTTACGGATATCTCCAGGGGGCAATATATCAAACTCTTGCCTCAGGCGGCCGGAAGAACCGCCGTCATCAGCCACTGTAACGACAGCTGAGATATTAGAAGTATAAACTTTAAGGCCGGACAACAAGATGGACAAACCCGTTCCTCCGCCTATAGTTACAATCTTCGGGCCGCGGCCTAAGTATTTTTTTTGATAAAGAATATCCACAAGCTGCGTATCTTTTGATAAAGGCAAAATGCCGGTAATAAAAGTACGCATCATGCTTTTTATGCCCAAGATCAGGATTATAATGCCAGAGACCAAGATAATTACATCTAATGTATGAATTACCCAGAGTTCCTCAGACTTTAAAAATCCTGAACCTGTAATTATTAAAAACACGCCCAGAAGACTTAACCCTATCCAACGTTTAACGCCTATGCCTGGGGATAACCATTTGAATATATCTTGGATTTTAATATTCATCTTATTTTGTCCTCTATTCTGCTGCGCAAAACTAATAGAACCATTAGTTTTGCTTCGCAGGAATATTCTCGTCGGAATAATTCCTCCAAAGCAAAAGTACCGTTTCTATTGCTTTTGCGAAAGAAAATATTTCGTATATTTAGAGAACAGGCCTTTTAGATGTATGTCATTACACTAAGGTAAAAATGTCAGATATTAAACCTTCTTTTCGTCTTCTTGAGTTATTATCTTTATAACAGATTTATCATCTATACAAGCGCGCAAGGTATCGCGAAAATATTTATCTTTAAGCAGGCGGGAAATACGAGCCAGGGCCTTTAAATGCGGACCAGCAGAATCCTGCGGAGCAATAAGTAGAAAAAATATGTAGGCTGATTCACCATCTAACGAATCAAAATCTACGCCTTTTTTGGAAAGGCCGAAAGCAGCTATTAAATTAGTTACAAAGTCTAATTTTGCGTGAGGTATGGCTATGCCCTGGCCTATGGCAGTTGAACCTAAGGCCTCTCTTGCCATTAAGGCCTCAACAAGTTTAGCACGGTTGCATTTTTCGATATCGCCTGAATTAATTAGAATATCCACCAATTCCTTAATTACATCCTCTTTTTTTGTGGATTTAAGATCTGTAATAATTGCCTTCTTTGATAAAAAACTCATAATCTGCATGCTTTCTCCTTTTTTGGTTAAAAGCGGCGAACAGGATCCCGATAAAATCTTAAACCCAGATTTTGCATTAGGTTTCAAGCCAAAAAGCAGTGGTTTCGTTTCCTTTAACGAAAGCCACGAGGAAAATGGCCTAAATCTTTG
>JASEHM010000208.1 GCA_030018895.1 Candidatus Omnitrophota bacterium | reverse complement strand
GGCCGAGTCGAGGAATCTATGTTCTTTTTAGATCCCTCGACTCGCTTTGCTCGCTTAGGATGACAATGCAATTATCGCTCGCATGACATGTAATGATATTTTCCCCGTTTACTGACGCGTTACGTTCTAATAATATTTCGCGATTGTTTTTTTTATGTCTGAAGAAGTGGCAACAAATACCTGAACGCTGCAACCGGATAAAAACTCCACATCCTCTATCGCGTTGCCATTAAGCGGGTTTGACATCGCTATCGTCAAGTTATTCCCTACTTTATCTACAGGCATAAGAAAATACTGCCTGGCTACGCGGCCAGGAATCAAATTAACTACTTCAAGGTCAATATCATAATTACTTAAGGACAGATATGGAAAACCGTATTGAGCTGTAAGGGCATGGGCAATTTCCTCTTCTTTGGCAAGGCCCAGCTCTATAAGTATCTCTCCTATAAGGCCGCCTCTCTCCTTTTGAGAAGCTAATGCCATCTCCAATTGCCCTTGATTAATTATGCCCCGTTCAATTAATAATTCACCAAGTTTTTTATCTATCGTCTTTTCCGGCATATTCTATTTAAAACCCGCTACGCAATTTTTGCCTGTTTCCTTGGCAAAAATGAGTAGCTCCCTTGCTTTGGTAATCAATTCATCTGCCTCTATGCCGTCAAGAGGGTTTTCACTTACCCCGACGCTTACAGTAATCCTCTTATTGATAATGGCCTCTTCTTTCCAGACAAACTCTATTCTTTTCCTTATTTTTTCAGCAATTGCCTGAGCCTGACGCTTATTTTTTTCAGGCAAAAGTACGGCAAATTCATCATCCCCCGTCCTTCCTACCCGGTCAACCTCACTAACTGAATCTCTAATTAAAACCGCAATTTTCTTCAAGATAGCTTCTGCCTGAAGCAAACCAAAATTTTCATGAATTTTCTTAAAATTATCAATGTCAAAAAGTATGTACGCACATGGCCGCTGGTGTATAATTGACCTTTTTATTTCTTCCTGCAGCCGGTTATGAATATACGGCTCATTATATAAATCCGTAAGCGCATCCCTTATCTCTAATTTATCTACGCGGACATTCAAAAAATTATTCTCAACGGCAATAGCTATTTGTTTGGCAAAGATCTCTAAATATTTCAAATCTTCCTGATCATATGAAAATGACTCCCTTCTGTTTCCAACGCACAATATCGCAATGACCCTGCCTCTTAACCATACAGGCAAAGCCGCCATATTTTTTAAGTCAAACCTCTGTTGAAAAATCAAAGATATATTTTGCGCCAGGCGATTATGCACATCTATGATTAGCGGCTTATTATTTTTAATAACATCATAAAACAAGCTGTCCTGAGGACTTATTTTGGCACCTAATAAATGCTCTGCACCTACGCCAATCATAACCCTTGCCTCAAACGCCTCCTGGCCTTCAGCCCTATATAACAGGCAGGATATTTCAGAATGAAACAAAAACAGAGATTTTTCAGTAATGGCTTTTAAGATATCGTCTATTTTTGCGCCCTGCGCAATCAGAGAGCTTATCTGCAAAGAATTAGAAAGGCTCATCACGCGCTTCTGGATCTCAAAATTTAGCTCTGTAGTCTTTTTGCCATAATCCTTTAACTCATCCATGTTGTCGCGTATGTTTTGCGTAAGCGAATTAAAGACAATGCCTAATTCGCCTACCTCATCCATATGCCCTGCTCCTAATTTCTGAATGATGCCATCTACGGAGGCAAGCTTTTTCGCCTCTCGCGTAACAGAGACAATTCGGTCAAATACCTGTTTGATAATAAGAAAGCCTGCGCTAGCTATCACCAGGTTTATTGCTATAATTACAGCCATATTAAACTTAAAACCCACACCTTGCAAAACCAGATACACGCACACAAGTAAAGGCAGAATAATCATCAAGAAAAAAGATATGGTCAATTTATATTTTAGGCTGCGCGAGCTTAAAGATCCATCCTTAATATTTTTTTTAGGCATTTTGACCTCCTATGTTTTTAATATACTTTTCTATACTGCCTTGTTTACTAAATAAGAATTACTAAAACGCGAATGAACGCTTTAACGCGAATAAACGCTAATTTTAAACGAATAAACGCTAATTCGGATA
>JASEHM010000207.1 GCA_030018895.1 Candidatus Omnitrophota bacterium | reverse complement strand
GGAGCAGAAGTTAATAAGGTTACTGGTAATGCCAATTTAACCTTTGATGCAGGTGCTCGTGATGATGCCTTTGGCCTAATACCTGCAACGCTTATTTCATGGGAGGAGAAGGAGATACCATAAAACGCGAATGAACGCGAATTTAATACGAATAAACGCGAAATCCACCCCTGCGGTGCACGTAAACGTACACCGCAGGGGTGGACGTACTAACAATAATGAAATTTATCCGAGAAAAAATATGCGCAGGCCTTGATATTGGCACGCATTCTGTAAAGGTTGTAAAATTAAAGTTCGCTAAGGATGCGGTTGAACTTTGCGGATTTGATGTAATTCCGACTCAAGCAGGATTAGCAGATGCCTTAAAGAAAATCAAGGAGGCGCAAAACATAGATAATGTAAACATATCTTTTTGCGGCCCGGCAACAGTAATCAGATATGTGGATTTTCCCATGATGGCTGAGAAAGAGTTAAAACAGGCGTTAAAATTTGAGGCACAAAAGCATATCCCTTTTCCTATTTCCGAAATAAATTTAGACAGCTGTATCTTAAAACAGGATCTAAAAAATAATAAGATGCTTGTTTTGCTTGCAGGGATAAAAAAGGATTTACTGAGCCAGCGTTTGGAATTAATAGCAGGCGCGGGTTTTAAGGTTAAAGCAGTTGATTTGGATTCCCTTGCCTTATTTAATGCCTTTAAATTTAATTATTTCCAGGAGGATTTCCTTAAAACCCAACCCCCTGATTTGGCTTCTGATGACAAAAGTCCGCTCCGTCGCTTTCAAAAAGGCACGTCTTTTGCCCTCCTCAATATAGGCGCATCAATGAGTAATTTAGATATCATAGAAAATGGAATTTTGTGCCTAAGCCGGGATATACCTATTGCGGGAAATAATTTTACGCAGAAACTTATGGATATCTTTAATCTGGATATGAATTGCGCAGAAGAGCTTAAAATTTCGCCGGATCAAGAAAGGCAAGACAAAATGTCTGCTGGTTTTGAGCCTATCCTTAGTAATTTAATTAAAGAAATAAAATTAGGCCTTGATTATTTTGAAAGCCAAAGCGCTTCCTCTGTTTCTAAAATATTCTTAGGCGGCGCAGGCGCAAAGCTCCCAGGATTGGAAAGCGCATTTCTAAACCTTCTGGGCCTTGAGCTGGATTACTGGGATCCTTTTAAGAGAATAAGTTTATCAACTAGTATTGACGCAGAAAGGCACAAGAGTTTATCCGGCCAAATAGCTGTGGCAGTAGGCTTGGCTTTGCGAGAGTAAGAATATCTCACTGTCCCGATTGGATTGGAAACAGTTTCCCGATTGGATTGGAAACAGTTTCCCGATTGGATTGGAAACAGTTTCTCGATTAGATTAGAGTAAGATGATAAAGATTAATTTGCTGCAAGAGAAAGTAACGCATAGGGCAGGCGGGATGAGGCTGGATCTTGATTTAGGCGTTAAATATTTATCCTATATTGTTTTCATAGCCGCAGGCTTCATAGTTTTAGCGCATATTTATCTGGCTGTTTTGGCCGGGTTTAGAGTCAGCGAGATTAAGGCATTAAATAAAAAATGGGAAGGATTATCTTCGCAGAGAAAGGAATTAGAAGATTTCAATAAGGAATACGTTCCTATGTCTTTGGATGCCAAGCTGCTTAATGAGGCGCTTAAACAGACGGTTGATTGGGCAGAAAAATTAAATAAACTGAGTTTGTATTTACCTTATGGGATATGGTTTAGGGAAATTACTATTTCCTCAAAAAGTCTGGTTATAAATGGTTCGGTTGTATCTTTGCAAAAAGAGGAGATAACCTTGATTAGAAAATTTACTGATGCCTTAAAAAATGACGCAGGCTTTTTTAAGGATTTTGTTAATTTGGAATTGGGCACAGTGCAGGCTAGGCCAATCGCAGGGTATGATGTATTTGATTTTGTTTTAACAGGAACAACAAAGCAGAATTAAGAACTAAGAGCTAAGAAGAAGTGCTTTGTCATTCAGACTGTGGCATAATGATAAAAACACCGTCATTGCGAGGGCCGAAGGCCCGAAGCAATCCCTATCACCATCGGAGATTGCTTCGTCGCTCACTTCGTTCGCTCCTCGCAATGACGAAAAACACG
>JASEHM010000206.1 GCA_030018895.1 Candidatus Omnitrophota bacterium | reverse complement strand
TGGATTGTCCGGTCAAGCCGGACAATGACAACTATTATTCAAGTTAATTACGAAAGAACCATAAAATGTGTTATAAAATATTGACTTATAAAGGGTTTTATGCTATAAAGAAAACATCATGGATAAAAAAGAAATTTACGAACACTTAGCTAATATATACTTAGATGCTTCCTCCAAAAAGAAAAAAAAGAATAGGCATAAGCCAAGATTCCTTAAACCCCTTTTTCTCGTAAGCGTATTTTTAATTTTTAGCCTTTGCAGCGCTTTATACCTTTCTTTTAATAAAAATAAAAGGTTATTTGCTTCCCAAATCGCACTTGTCCTATTGCAAGATGCGGCAAAAATTAATTTTAATTTTGACCCCGCAAAAAAGGAAATCTTTTCATTAAACTTAAGCCAGTTAAACTTAAGCCACTACAAAGAAATCGGATTCTCTCTAAAAAAGGCACGTTTTACGGATAAAATCGCCTTAAAGGTAGAATTTACCAACGCCTACAAAGAAATTTCAGAAATATACATAACTGATATTCCCGATAGATGGAAAGATTACAAAATGAAATTATCTGATTTTAAGAAAATAGGAGACTGGTCAAAGATTTCAAATCTTTCCTTTGTTGTGGAGGAATGGAACGCAAAAGAAAAACACGGCGTAGTTTATATAGATAATATAAGGCTATTAAAATGAATCTCCTCCCCGCTCATAAGGCGGGGAGATTTCCTGAGAGGTTTCCAACCCCCCTGGAAACCTCTCAAAGACTAAGGGAGGAAATGATGCACATAATCGCTATCGCAAATCAAAAGGGAGGATGCGGAAAAACTACCACAGCAGTAAACCTGGCTGCTGCCTTGAGCCTTAATAACCGCAAGGTTTTATTGCTTGACCTTGATCCCCAGGCACACGCAACCTTAGGATTAAATATTGACTTCGAAAGAAGCATCTACGATGTGCTCTCCAAAATATCCCATAAAAAGATTGGGCTTTGCGATATTATTCAATGCGTCGGGAAAAACTTTTATGCAGCACCCTCAAGTATTATTTTAAGCGCATTAGAACAGGAGCTGGCAGGAGAGATCAGCAGGGAGAGCCGACTTTTGGAAATATTGAATAACTTCTCTTGCGATTACGATTACATATTGATAGACTGCCCGCCGAATTTAGGAATCCTTACTATAAACGCTATCCGTTCATCAAGAGAGATAATCATACCTGTAGAGCCAAGCAGATTTTCTCTTGAGGGCCTTACGCAGATTATCAATATAATAGATTTAATAAAGAATAGGCTTAACCACAATGTTGATTACAGGGTCCTAGTAACCAACTTCGATTCCAGGCTTAAGCACTCCTTTAAAATACTTGAACGCATAAAATCAGGTTTTAAAGATAAACTGTTTAGCGATATTATCCATGTAAATGTAAATTTAAAAGAGGCCCAAGCCTTAGGAACACACATTTTTAATTACAATAAATACTGCCGCGGGGCAAAAGATTATTTTAGCCTAAGCAGAGAAGTTATTATGCAAGAAGGTATCAAAGAGGGGGAGAACAGCCTTAAAGCGCAAATAGCTATTTCTAACAAAGCCAGGAAAGAGGTGGATAAAATCATAAAAGAAAAAACACCAAAGATAAAACAAATCGCCTTTTCTGTATTCGCGCCAGAGGCAAAAGAAGTATTCTTAGCAGGAGAATTTAACAGCTGGAAATTAAAGAAAGAGGCCAAGATGGAACTAGACAGCGCCGGGGTCTGGAGAAAAACACTTACCCTGCAAAATGGCAGCTATCGTTACCGTTTTATAGTGGATGGCGATTGGATAGAGGATGGAAATAACCCCTCTAAAGAGAACAATCCCTACGGCTCAATTGATTCTATTATAAATGTTTGAAGAGCGTAAAAATGAGGCTCCTCACCCGCTCATATGGCGGGGAGATTTCTTAGAGCGAAACACTGAACCTCCACAAAAGGCAATCTTTGCCGGATCCCTGTAATTGCAAAGATTGCCGATGACATAACATTATAAGAAAATCGCCAGGAGGTATTCGTGGCTATAAAAAATAAAAAAACTAAGAAAAAAATAACAAAAAAAGTAACAGTTCAGCGTTCAGAAGTAAATCAGGGTGTCATTCCCGCGCAAACGGGAA
>JASEHM010000205.1 GCA_030018895.1 Candidatus Omnitrophota bacterium | reverse complement strand
CCCGGCGCGAAGAATTGCTCATAAAACAAGAGCAGCTGCAGAAGGCCTGGATTTTGCGTAAGGTATTAAATGAGCTTAATTCTGCCGAGGCAATGGAATTACTAATTGAAAAATTAGGCAAGACAAAGAGCAATGAAGAATTCTTGAGTAACATGAATCAGTCAAAATAAAACTATATCCCTCGCGTAAGCGCTTGCAGATTTCTTGCGAATTCTGCTACGCACGCTTCGGGATTAATTCACAGACGGCCTAAAGGCCTATAATTTATGTTCACTATTGTTCCATAAATTATCTGTTCGAGGGTTGCTCAAAATTCGGCTTTTTGAAAAATAGATAACAAGCGTTCTTTGACAATAGGGCTATTTCCCCAAAAGATATTTTAAGAATCCTCGGATGTATCTAGTTTTATCACTTTGCTTGGCTTTAACGGCAGCAATAGCGATAGCCAATATGCTTATGTGAGCTAATGTGCAATGGTTAGCCACTGCATTTAGCCCTGTAAGTATGGGTTGCTGCATATAAAAGCTGAGCAGGCGTGAGAAGCCGCGTTCATCGCCGGAGCGCATCCTATAGATTTTCTTAAAATACTCAGATTTAGGGCTGATAGCATCAAGCCTGTAGCTTTTATCCACTCTTACATAGGCATAACAGCCGCCTTTGAGGAATCTAGGATGATTTACAGGGCATCTGTAGTCGTGTTTTCTGGCTATGCTTTTTGAGTGAGTAATCGGACAGACGAATTTTCTTCTGATTCTGCCTCTATCTTTGAATTTACCCCAGGGATACATCTCAAAGCCGGCAATACAGACCCTGGTGTTATGCGGAGTAAGTTTGATATCCTGTTTTCTGGATCTTGGGTTAATCGGGATAAAATCCTTGGCCTTGAGGGAGCGCCTTATATATTTACGAACATATTCTGCGTCGTAAGCGGCATCGGCGATGACTCCTTGAGGTTTTAGCCTTAGATACTTTTTAAGTTCTTTAAAGGACGGGATGATTACTTTGCAGTCAAATACGTTGGCAGGCAAGGTGTTTTCAAATATCGGCAACTCGCTCAATGAATCAAAGATAACATGATTACGATAACCCCAGAAGTAAATAATCCTTTTTTCGGTTTTATTATTGGAAGAGGATTGAAATAAATCTAACTGTTGCTCTTTGGAATTGGATTTGAGTTTTTGCAGCGACATAAAACCCAATCGTGCGTCAGGATCACCTTGAGGGAATTTGGTTTTGTCAAATTTTCCCTCGACGAAGACCTTAGGGTTATTTTGCTTAACCCAGGCGACAATGGCCGTTGAGTCTATCGAAAGATATTTGCCATTAATGACACCTAGCTTAACAAGGGTTTTAATCTGCTGCTTACGAATCTCCTGTAGCAATGCATTTGGTGTTTTGTGCAGGAATTCTTCAAAACGATGCCGAGAGGGTAGGCGTTTATCAAAACCTAATACGTAGGATATGCCTAAGTTGGTAGAGAGCTCAAAAGTTAATTCTGATAATGTTTTTATAGCTTTAAGATTCTTATAAACAAGAGCGCGGCATATTGTTTGGCGGCAAAAGGGTTTTCTGCCGCGCTTAGGCAGTTGTTTCTTGATAATAGATAGGTCAAGATGTTCAAATACGGATTCATAAAGGCCGAATCTGGCGGGATAGAATAAAAGTTTTTCTCTTGAGAAGTTAGGCATATAGGCCTCCTGTAGTTTTGAGCAAACCCTGCGTAAATAAGGGTTATCTTTAAGATACTACAGGAGGGTTGAGGTGAAGTCAAATAAGACGATAAATTGAGCAATAAACAGAAGGTATGCTCAAAATAAAAAAGTTCACCTCCACCATTGAATTTAAGGCTTTAAAGTCGGTTAAAATTGAACAAAATGCCGCGATTTGTTTATTTTCCCGACGAGGAAATAAGTGGAGGTGAGATTGAATTTAATGATTAAGGTTGCTCGACGAGAAAATTAATTTGAGCAACCCATAATAATAACCAAGGAGGGGATAAGTATGTCTAAAATTGTAAAGACGATAATAATACTAGCATTCTTTTGTTTTCTATTAAATTCAAATATATTTGCAGCAGTTCCCCACCTTGTCCGTTACCAGGGTTATCTGACGGACAGCCAGAATAGTCCTTTAAACGGCAG
>JASEHM010000204.1 GCA_030018895.1 Candidatus Omnitrophota bacterium | reverse complement strand
AGAATACGACATTTCTAAATTGGTAGAATACGACATTATCATATTGGGATTACACTAAAAATTAGCGAGGGGCGAGTAAAAAAACAGGGACAGGCCTATCAAAACTTCCATAATTTCAACTTATCCATGAAGCTATAGTCGGTCATATCACAGCGGATGGGAGAGATAGAAATGTAATTATTGCGGATAGTTTCAATATCTGCTTCTGTCTTACGGTCAGATTTAATAACTTCTCCTGTTAGCCAATAATATGTGCGCTTGCGTGGATCCTCTCTTTTATCAAAACGCTCCTCAATCGCTCTTTCGCTCTGTTTAACTATGCGCACGCCCTTAATCCTCTTCTTTGGGACAGCCGGAACATTGACATTTAAAAGAGTGCCGTGCGGCAAGCCTTTATGATGCACAATAAGTCTTGCTAATTTGCGGGCAAACTCAGCCGCAAAACTAAAATCCGGGTTGGTGAAAGTAGCCAGAGAAATAGCAAAAGACGGGATTCCCAATATCGCGCCCTTAGTCGCTCCGGAAACTGTTCCTGAGTACAAGACACTGTAACCAACATTCGGACCGAGATTGATACCCGAAACGACCAGATCCGGCCTCTTCTTCATAATAGCCCTAATAGCAAGTTTTACGCAATCCGCAGGTGTTCCGGTAGTAGAATAACCGAAGAATTTGCCGTTACGATTTACTGACTTAACTCTTAAGGGATCCGAAAGTGTAATTGCATGCCCTACGGCGCTTCTCTCCGAATCTGGGGCAACCACCGTTACCTCGCCATTTTTTTTCAGCGAGTCGTAGAGCGCCCGTATCCCTTCCGCATAAATCCCGTCATCGTTGGTTAAAAGAATGTTCATGAGTTATTCTCTAAATATTTTTTAGCTTCCCGCTGCTCTTTACTTTAATAGCCTTCTTACTACGCAACAAAGACTTTGATTTCCTGAAATATTCGCTGACTAATTTATCTTGAATTTTATAACCATTATCAGGTAAGACACTAAACCTCTTATAGACATTTTTATAAAATAGGGCGCTGTCCCTAATTCCGCTTAATTTCTTTCTAATCCGTTGTTTTTACACTTTGTCAATCCAATTCGCAATCTGTAAATTGGCGATGAGCGAGGGGTGGGTTATTATAGAAGTGTCCCCAAGCTTATTGTCTCTAATAAAAAAAACAAGAAAATTAGGGACAGCGCCCTATTTCCTATTCAATAAAATTATTGCCTTCTACCATCATCGTCAACGAACACATCCTGACGGTAATTACCACGCTGTGTGATGCGATGAGGCAATCCTGGTGCTATTATGCGAGCAAATTTAGGTATGAGTAAATAATACTACAGGAAATAAGGAGTACTATAAAGTGTCAAAATAGGGCGCTGTCCCTAATTTCCCAGAGACTTGTTTAAAATTTTAGCTATTTCCTTATAATCAAGTGATTCATATCCGCACAACAGAAGCGCCTCTTTTTGGAGAAAGGGAAGGTCCTGTATGCATTTCTTAATGGCGTTTTCAAAATCACTTCTTTCCAAAGTTTGTGACGGAGAAGGGGCATTGCTTTCAAACTCAACCGATTCATCAGGATCATCAGGTTTACGCGGCCACAGAACAAAACGGTTGACTTTGCGAAACCTCGATATTGCTATATTATGCGCGATACTAAACAGCCAGGTAGAAAATTTACCGACAGGCCGGTATTGCCCGCGGTGCTCATGCAGCCGGAGGAAAGTTTCCTGAGCAATATCTTGCGCTTCGGCTTCATTTGCGCAAAGCCTGAACGCAAAGCGGTAAATCGGATTTTTGTAACGTCTCAAGAACTCTTCCATAGCATTCATTGTTCCTTTCTGATATTCAAGCATCAATTCTTCATCACGCATATTCTGCATATTCATATTTTCTTTTCCCCTTCTCCGCCTGTTATACGCTTGAAATCGCAAAAAGTTTCAGAAAATTATGCATAAAGGAAACTAAAAATTAGCGAGGGGCGAGTAAAAAAACAGGGACAGGTCTATCAAAACTTCTTATACCGCATAGGGTTATATAGAAACGGTCTTGGTTTTGTTGGTTTTGATTTGTTATGGTTTTTTGTGGACAAGTCTTATAATACCTGTAAAAGTAATCTTGAAAAGGCAATGGTTTAGTAT
>JASEHM010000203.1 GCA_030018895.1 Candidatus Omnitrophota bacterium | reverse complement strand
ATTGCGACACAGTCTGAATGACGAAAGAATTATGCACACTGCTCAACTAATTAACTATATTAACAGGAGGTAGACATGCGGTTAAACGCAGGTTTAGTTGCAGGGATTGTTATGGTTATGTTTTTGTTAAGCACAGGCATAACCTTTGGCCATGAGACAACTCAAGGCACAACTGCGAATGCAGATACACAATGGGCATGGGGGGAAGTAGTTTCTGTGGATAGTGTAAATAAAACTATTATTGTAAAAACCTTTGATTATGAGACAGAGCAGGAACAAGAACTTTCAGTAATTATTGACAATAAGACAGCCTTTGAAAATGTTAAATCTTTGAATGAGATAAAAGCCCTTGATGTAATAAGCATTGATTATACAATTGATATGAACGGAAAAATGGCTGCCAAGACTATTACTATAGAGGCGCCTATGAGTGAAGAGGAGAAAGAGGCAGTGGGTGAAGGTACTGCTCCTACTTTTATCCCGGAAGTTCCTTCAGAAGCTGTTGTTGAAGAAGATACTTCTAGTGTTGTGCCAGGAAAACAATGAAAGATTAAGAGGTGGATATGAAAAAGCTCATTTTAATTGTTCTTGCATCTTTTTTAAGCCTTGCTTTGGCAATGCAATCTGGTTATGCTGCTAGAGATGAGAAGACAAAGATTATCTTATTGATTGCCGAACAGAATATTGAAAGTCCGCAATTTGCCTGGTGGCTAAGCGAAGTTGATTTATCTACAACTGAATTAAAGGTTGCCCAACAGCTTATAGCGCAGGGGTATGAAGTTTTAGAGCCTTCAAATCTTACAAAAATTCTTAGGCAAGATAAAGCCTTTCGTCTCTTAAACTTAGCTGATACTAAATCCGTAAAATTAGGAAATCTTGCAAAAGCAGATTACGTGGTTTTAGGCAAGGCTGTTGCTTCTGCAGGCGGCAATATTGTGCAGTCAAGGATGCGTTCATGTTTTGCTAATGTTACTGCTAAGCTTATTCGGGTAAAGGATGGTAAGGTAATTGCGTATTTAGACGCTGCAGGTAATTCAGCGCATATGGATGTAATTACAGGAGGAAGAGAGGCCTTAAGTAGTGCTGGGGGTGATTTAGCGGAAAAAATAATAAATGCCCTGACTAAGGACGGAGGGAAACAATAATGAAAAGGATATTGGTGATTATAGGTTTTTTGTTAATAATGAGCTTAACAGGGTGCGCTTCATTGAATGCATTAATACAGCCTACTGCTCAAGTGGATAATAATGCGGGTGTTGCTCCTCTGCCGCCTTATTCCGGGCCTAAGGCAAGGATGGCAGTGGCTGATTTTAATGTAAAGGCAGCTAAGGCAACAGGAGAAATAGGTTCAGGCCTGCGTGAAATGTTGGTTACCGCGCTTATAAATAGCAGCCGTTTTTCTGTAGTTGAGCGTCAAGTATTAAGCGCAGTAATGCAGGAACAGGAGTTAGGTATCTCTGGCGCTGCTCAAGCAGGTTCAGGGCCGCAAAGGGGAAAGATTAAAACCGCGGATTTAATTATTTCTGCGGCAGTTACAGAGTTTGAGCCGCAGGCATCAGGCGGGGCAGCAGGTATAGGCGGAGGCGGTAGTGTAGCCAGCGGGATTTTAGGAGGGCTTTTAGGCGCTGCCTTAAATAAAGCGCATATGGCTTTAGATATCCGCATTATAGATGCTTCAACCTCTGAGGTTTTAGCTGCTACGCGGGTACAAGGCCAGGCTTCCGATGCTAGCGGAGGATTTATGGCTGGTTTCTTAGGTGGTTGGGGTTTAGGCGGAGGCCTTTCAGTCTATGCTAATACGCCTATGGAAAAGGCCATACGCGTCTGTATAATTGAAGCAGTGCGTTATATAGCACAGACAATCCCGGCGAATTATTATAAATACTAATATGGGAAAACGTAAACGTAGAGGAAAACTTAATTGGCGTTCAAAACGGGCTAATAAGGGAAGAAAGCCTTGTTTAGGATAAGGTTATTATTTTGGTTGTAAGTCATAAACCGAAAAACCTTCTCTTTACAGACAGCCTTAATTTAGTTAAAGCCTTCTGTTAAATTAAAAAGAAAGGTTTTTAGCATTAACTAATTTATTGCACTCGTGTCCAAATTAGACGTTACTTATCGACGCGAAATGTATTTTGAGATATC
>JASEHM010000202.1 GCA_030018895.1 Candidatus Omnitrophota bacterium | reverse complement strand
CGTTCGCTCCTCGCAATGACGAAAAATACGAATTGCGACACAGTCTGAATGACGAAAAATACGAATTGCGACACAGTCGCAATGACGGCTAATTTGGACAGTAATGCTCTTTGTCATAAAAAAATCCTTGTGAGATTTTTCTTTTTTTTACGTCTATTATAAGTGAGAATTGGACCGTGTCCACCCCCGCGTTGCACGTGAATGTACACCGCGGGGGTGGACATCTCAGGAAATAGGCAGGGTATTAAGGAGGCGAAACTTTGATGATGACGCATCAGGAGAGACAGGTGGTTTTATTTTTAGCGATAGTTGCATTGGTTGGCATAGGCATAAAATTTGCGATAACGGTTAATGTAAAGGCAAGGCATGTTTTAACAGAGGGGGTTAATATCGCAAAGATAAATATTAATGAAGCGGTATTAGAAGAATTATTGCAGGCGCAAAGCGTATCTGAAAAGCTGGCCGCCAGGATTATTGAATACCGTAATACGCATGGGCCCTTTAGGAGAGTTGAGGAGCTTAAAATGATAAAAGGAATCGGGGATTATAGATACGAGAAATTGAAAGAGGTATTTTTTGTGGAATGAAATTGCCAATTCTGGCTTTATTTACAATTTGTTTTTGTATAGGGATATGTTTAGGCAGGTTTTTGCGCATCCCTTTTTTATCTTTATATGCGGTTGTTTGCGTTATTTTGGCTGTTAGCTTTGTATTTATTAGATACAAAGCATTTATCTGGCTTTTGTTTATTCTGGCAATATCTTTAGGCAGCCTGTTTTTATCGTTGACCTATATTTTACCCCTTAATCACATCAAAAACTTCATTCTTTATAAAGGCGCTCCGATATTTATTAAGGGCACAATCATAAGTTTTCCGCAAGGTGGGCATAATCGCAGTAGTTTTATATTAAGCGCTAAAGAGCTTATTTGCTCAGATAAAACTTATTCTGTAAGCGGTGAGGTTTTAGTCAAAGCTGAAAATAGAAAAGAAGCATTTTTTTACGGGGATAGGTTATTGCTGGAGGGCAGATTATACAGGCCGTTTTCTTTTTCAAAAGAGTTTAATTACAGGGATTATTTAAGGCGTCAAGGTATTTACTGTGTCTTAAGCGTAAAAGGAAATAATTTTGTTAAACGGCTGGAGAGAAACGCTGCTAATCTCATAAAACTTTTAATCTTAAAATTAAGGCTTAAAATAAAAAAACTAATCGGAAAAAATTTATCTTCTTTTTCAGGCAGTGTATTAAACGCTATTATTTTAGGCGATAGGCAGGGTATGCCTTTTTATGTAAGAGACTCATTATTAAAGTCAGGCACTGTTCATATAATTTCAATCTCAGGCTTTCACATAGGCATAATCTTTTTTATAATTCTGGTAATACTAAAAACCTTAAGAATCCTTAAAAAAACACGTTATCTTCTTGCCATGATCTTTTTAGTTATTTACTGCGTTTTAACCGGGGCAGGTGCGCCTGTGGTAAGGGCAACAATGATGGCAGGTGTTTTATCTTTTAGCTATTTTCTTAGAAGAGAGGCTGATATTTATAATTCACTATTTCTTGCCGCTCTCATAATACTGATAATTAACCCCTGTCAGCTTTTTGAGATCAGTTTTCAGCTCTCATTCTTAAGCGTTCTTTCTATTGTTTGGCTTCAACCAAAAATTAAAGCTATATTTCCTAATGATATGGATAAGGTCGGTTGCCTGCGTTTTTTAATCCTGCTCTTTTGCGCATCATCTGCGGCATCTCTTGGCCTCCTGCCTTTGGTTGCTTATTACTTTAAAATTATTACACCCATTACAGTATTAGCGAATATGATTATCGTCCCTTACATCTCAATTGTTGTGGCTTGTGGTTTTGCCTTGGGATTAGTTGGTCTATTTGTGCCTGTTTTAGCGCCGGCCTTTGCAGCAACCTGCGAACTATCAATCTTATTACTTTTTAAGATTAATTCTTTGTTAATTTCTTTTCCCGGCGCGTATTTTAAATTACCCACCATGCCTTTTTATTATATTTTGCTTTATTATATTTTATTGGTATCAATTTTTGGGCTTTTTCCTGTATCTTCTGACAATTAATTGATGGGTCGATTGACATTCAGACTGTGTCGCAATTCGTGTTTTTCGTCATTGCGAGGAGCGAACGAAGT
>JASEHM010000201.1 GCA_030018895.1 Candidatus Omnitrophota bacterium | reverse complement strand
GCAATTCGTGTTTTTCGTCATTGCGAGGAGCGAACGAAGTGAGCGACGAAGCAATTTCCGACGGTGATAGAGATTGCTTCGTCCTGCACCATACGGTGTGGCTTTAGCTAAAGGAAGCCAAGTCACTGCCTTTTGGCTTGCAGGGCTCGTAATGACGGTGCTTTTGTCATTACGACACAGTCTGAAGGATCTTTAATATAATTTTCTATGCTATTGAGGAATCTATGTTCTTTTTATATCCCTCGACTCGCGGAGTTTATACTCTAGCGAAGCGAATGTACTTACTCGGGATGACAAAGTAATTGTCGCTCGCACGATATGTAATGATATTTCCCCCGCTTACTGGCAGGTTACCTTAAAGCCGTTATTATTTCGTCTTGTTTAATCTCCTGCTGTTCTCCTGAAGCCATATTTTTTAATGTTACCACGCCTTTTTTTAGCTCATCCTCTCCTATTATCAGGACAAGCTTTGCATTTAGGTCATTTGCTTTGCGCATTGCACTTTTAAGGGACTTATTTTCATAATCTGTATCGCAGGCTATTTTTTCTCTTCGTAGGTTATCCAGCAGTTTAAGCCCTTGTTTTTTTGCCTCTTTGCCTAAAGGGATAATATAAACTAAATTATTCTTATCTGGGACTTGGGCTTTGGGATTTGAGGTTATCAATAACCTTTCTATTCCAAAGGCAAACCCTACTGCGCCTGCATCAATGCCGCCTAATTCTTTTATAAGATTATCATATCTTCCTCCTGCTCCTAAGGCATCAAGCGCTCCTAAAGAGGGATGGGTTATTTCAAAAACAATGCCTGTATAATAATCTAAGCCGCGCACAAGATAGGGGCTAATTTGGTAAGTTATCTTTAATGAATCTAACCCTTGTTTAACGCTAGAAAAATGCGCCTCGCATTCAGGGCAGAGGTAAGTTTCTTTTATATTTAAATTACCTATTATTTTTTGACAGATGTCATTTTTGCAGTCAAGGATTCTTAAGGTATTAGTTTTAAACCGTATCTGGCAGTCCGGGCAAAGTTCGTCTAATTTTGTCTTTAATTCTTTATGCAGGTTGTCTGTGAGTTCTTTTTTGTCTTTTGCGCATCCTAAACTGTTAATTTTAATTTTATAATCTTCTATGGAAAATTCTTTAAGCAGCATGCTTGCCAAAGAAATAATTTCTACATCTAAATCCGGTTCAATTAAGCCAATTGCCTCAACCCCGATATGATGGAACTGCCTTAGTCTCCCTTTTTGCGGCCGTTCTAAACGGAACATAGGCCCGATATAATAAAGTTTTACAAACCCGGTTGTTTTATCAAGGTTGTTTTCAATGTAGCTGCGCGCAACTGATGCGGTTCCTTCTGGCCTGAGGCCGTAAACAGAATGAGCCGTTACATTAGAAGACGGGGCGGAATTAATAAGAAACATCTGCTTCTGGACTATTTCTGAAGCCTCGCCCAGTGATCTGTTAAAAAGGCTTGCCTCTTCGATTAAAGGGGTGCGGATCTCTTTGTAATTATAAAGAGAAAAAACATTGCGGCTGAGCTCTTCAATTTTCTGCCATTTTAGCGCCTCTTCTGGCAGGATATCCTTTGTCCCGGGGATTTTTTGATACATTATTTTTTGAATACGAATTTGCACGAATGAAAAACCGAATTACCACGAATTTGTGAAAATTCGATGGTTCGACTTCGCTCACCATCGATCCTGAGCGTAGTTGAAGGATCGAGAAAAATTCGTGTAAATTCGTGTTTATATATTCGTGGTTACTTTAGTTTTTGTTTCATTTCTAGTCCTGGCCTAAAAACTATAACCTTTTTGGGTGGGATAGGGACTACCTGATTTGTGCGAGGGTTTCTTCCTGTGCGGCTTTTTCTTTGTTTTATTTTAAAAACCCCGAAATTGCGCAGCTCTATTTTTTCTCCCCTTACCAATGCCTCAATAATAATGTCAAAGGTTTTTTGCACAACTTTTCTTACATCTACTTGCTTTAGGTTAGTTTCATCAGATACTTTTAAGATAATATCTTTTTTTGTCATTTATCCCTCCCATTCAGATTGTGTCATAATGACAAAAACACCGTCATTGCGAGCCCTGCAAGCCAGAAGGCAGTGGTTTGGCTTCCTTTAGCCAAAGCCACACCGTATGGTGCAGGACGAA
>JASEHM010000200.1 GCA_030018895.1 Candidatus Omnitrophota bacterium | reverse complement strand
AACACCTGCGGCGATTGGGGAGTTTGAGGGAAAGCCGGTTTTAGAGGTGGTGGGGAAAGGAAAGAAGCTAAGATTGGTGGCAATGCCGGTGAATTTGGCCATGCGCTTAGAATCTTATGCCTACAGGGCCAGAATAGAGCCCAGGATGAGGTTTTTTGATATAAACAGGTCAAGGGCTTGGCAAGTGCTGAACGAGGCAAGGAAGGCCGCAGGAATTGAAAAAAGGGTATTCCCGCACCTGCTTAGGCATAGCGATGCGATTATCCGGCTGCGCAAGACCGGAAACCCTAAAGCGCTGCAGTATCACTTAGGGCATAATAGCCCGGCGATGACTTTGAGGTATTTATCTACACTTACGCAGGAAGATGCGCTGAGGGTGCAGCAGGAGGTGAGGTTTGAGGAGTGAAAGTTGTTCTTAAAAAACGGAGGTTAAAATGGGTGGATTAGATAAATATGTAGATGCTTCATTTAAAAAGAGGGATGACGGAAAATT
The DNA here is from genome assembly GCA_030018895.1 of Candidatus Omnitrophota bacterium. Lineage (GTDB taxonomy): Bacteria > Omnitrophota > Gorgyraeia > Gygaellales > Profunditerraquicolaceae > CAKKQB01. Next base: position 1,679 of record JASEHM010000200.1, on the reverse strand, counting down.
AGTATATTATCCGTATGCTAATTTTGGTCCCAAATACATCCTTTCCACAGAAAGCGAAGCACGCATAAGGACATTTTTGAAAATATATTACATATTTGGTATCGGTACCCCGATTTTAGTATCATTGCGTTCCATACTGCTTGGTTTCCTTTCTCTAATCTTAGTAATATCTTTTTATTTGGTTGGAATTACTATAATATTATCAAGTTCCGAAAAAACAGAAGTTAATGTATGAATGCTACAAATAATCTATAATTACCTGTTACGAAATAAAAGAGTTTTAAAATAGCCACTTTTTATAAAAATATTGGTCAGACAAACGGGACCATTTGAACCCTTGTGGCATTTAAGAAACAATTCTAAGCAGAGCGTGATGAAGAAGACAGAAAAGATAAGATACGAAATAGATCCCCACAATAGACTCGTCTACGAAAAAACTGGCAAGGGATCGGAAGTGCCCGGGCTTAGGACTGTTCTCGATGGGGAATTTGAAATAGACAAGAATAACCACGTCACCTACCACGTAAAAAAATCGCAAGGTTATGATACCCCCCAACAAGTCAAACTCAGAGGCAATTGGGCCTTAGATAATGAGCATAATCTTACGCTTACTTTGGACAAATGGGGCAACCAGATTGCCGGAAATAAGCTTACCGTAGAGAGCGAGCTTATAGACGCGAAAGGCGATAAGTTATCTTTTGCGGTGACTTCAAAGGATAGCCAGGGGAATGACCACATTTATATCCTAAGACTTGGCGGTAGATGGCAGGCGGATGAAAATAACCGGCTCACATTCAATATTGAAAAAGAAGCCGGTATAACCGATAGAATAATCTTACGCGGTGCCTGGGAAGTAAATCAGCAAAATGAGCTTACGTATACTTACGAAAAATCTTTGCCGGGGAAAGAGGAGAAAATAATCAAGACCATCGCCCTTAAGGGATACTGGGATATAGTTGGAAAACACAGAATCACCTATGTCTTAAATAAAGAGATAGGATCAGAATTTGACTTTAAGGTAAGTGTGGGGAAACCCGTTGGGAGAGGGTTAGAGTATGAGATAGGCGTGGGCGTAGCGCCAAGCAAAAAGACAATTACACTATTCGGCAGCTGGAAGGTAAGCAAAAATTCGGGGTTGTTGTTTGAGATGCCCTATGCAGAAGGGAAGATCCGCAGCGTTATCCTGGGTGGATGGGGGAAGTTAGACAAAAACCACAAACTAGAACTCAGGTTACAAAATAAAATAGGCGAAGATTTAGGGATAGATGTTAAACTATCGAGAAGGATCCTTGAGGGTCAAGGGGAAGCCTTTATCCGGGCGCTAAGGTCGCAGAAAGAAGTGTCCATAGTCGCTGGAGTCGGGTTTAGGTGGTGAGGGGGAGCGGGAAAAAGAATTGTCCCGCCAAAGCGGGATCCCGCCAGAGGCGGGAAAAGAGAAAGAGGTCTAAATGGCAGAACTTGTCTTAAAACTTTTAGGCATTTTGTTTGGGGTTTTGGCCAGGACATTAGTTCCCTATTTAAGAAAATTAAAACAGGGAAAGGTGAAAAAATTCTGGAATGGATACTGGATTCAGGCCGTGGCTTCGCTTGCCTTAGGGGTAATGACTACGCTTTTGATATTCCCTCAATTTAATGTGACTAAACCCGGGGTGGGATTAGAGGCTTCGGTTAAATTATTC
>JASEHM010000001.1:67798-75147 GCA_030018895.1 Candidatus Omnitrophota bacterium | reverse complement strand
AATTTAATTTCGGAGTTTTGTTTACTATCTCAATTAGCAATTCTTTTGAGTCAAATGGTTCCTGTGTAAAAGCTTTGTCTTCAACAAAAGAGGGCGCATCTGAAGAAATAATAGAAAACCCTTCCCATCCCCTAATCTTGCTAAGCATATTTAAATTTATTCCCATTTTCGAAACGATCTCTTCATTAGTCGGATTTCTTTCGAAATTACAAGTTAACTTTTTAACGACATCTTCATAGTGCTTAATTTTTTCTCTTTGAGGCCTTGTAAGATTATCTTTTCCTCTCATCTCATCAATAATAGCACCTTTTATCTTTTGTCTAGCAAGGGTTGAAAATTTACGTCCTAATCTCCAGTCAAATTTCTTTATTGTCTCATTCAATCCTAAATAAACACTACAATCTTGTTCTTCGTAATCGAAAGAAAATGGCGTTTCAGTAAATCTTTTTTCAACTAAATTCTTGTAAAGAATAACCAAGGTGCTAACGATTATCTCTTTCTTTTCTTCTCCAACTTTGGCTAAAGAATAGAATATAATTATGCCTTCATCAATAGTTAAACCTCTTTTCCCTAAGCAGCCTATGGGCGCCTCTTGATCTATCTCTCTTATTACCTCAAAGCCAAATTCAGGAGAAATTATCTTATTAACCTTAACAGTAAGTTGTCTTTCCTCAAATCCTGAAGAATCTTTCTTTTGTATTTTTCTTGTAATCTGCACCTCCTTAGGAATCTGGCAATTAAGTGATTCTTTGTTTACTTTTTGTCTGCCTAAAAGGTCATAGGCTCCAAGCCAGACAAATAAATTCTTATCTTTAATATATCCTTCAAGAATTGAGATAAGTTCTTTTTGTTTTAATTCAGGATTATGGGTTAAAAAATAATCTATAAGGATAATATAACGGCCTTTTAAATGCGGATCTTCTTCGTTTTCTGCTAAATCAAGGAGAGCGCTTATTGCCTCAATAGGCCAGCAATAAAGAAAACCTTTTGCTTCATAAAGACGGCCTTTGGTTAATACCTCTTTTATGCTTTCCTGAGAAGGTATTTCTCTCTTAAAACAGCCAAATTTTCTTATTTCTTCCATAGAAGCGTAGCACCCAAGAAGGCTCCATAGATGCTTATTATTCAATTCTGGGAATTGTTTTTTAAAATCTGAATATATAAGCTCCTTTCTTTTTTCGTGGCCAACTAGCCTCCATAAAATTTCTACTAATGCTTCTAAGGTAAAATTTGAAAAATAGCATAAAGACTCGTTCTTCTTTAATCCTATATCAGATAAAGGTTCTCTTCCTATATACATCTTAATTTCTTTTTTTACCCTTTTAAGTTCATTTTTACCTATTCCTTTCTCTTTAACAAAATTCTTTAAAACTTCTTCTAAGACCTTGTCCAGCCTGTTTCGTTCTTTTTCCTCATTAGTAGAAAACATCGGACTATTGACAGTAAATTCCTCCACCGGCGAGCCGGCAATTTCAAGTAGCTGGCTAACTGGCGAACCGACGAACCCCTTCATTTTCAAAGCAAGACAGCTTATATCAACTTCACTGCATCCCACTGTCCCGATTGCGCTGGAAACAGTTTCCTCCTCAGCTTCCTCCTCAACTTCATTTTTGGCTTTCTCTACTGGTAGTCTTATAATAAACGGCGTACCAAATCGAGGAATAGGGAGACAGTCTATTTTAAGATATCTTCTTATCTCAGCAATATCTTCCTTTGTAAATGTATTGATGCTCTCTGCTTGAAGCTCTAAAGCAGCAAGTTCAAGAGAGACTGCGTCTATTCTTTTTAGATCAACCTGAGAGAGATCTATTTCTTTGGATAATGCCAGCTTTGTTCTTTTAAGCGGGCACCCTATCGAATAATCAGAATTTATCGCAATATGATATGTTCTCTTAGCCTCTTCTATCTTACCATTTGTAATATACCCATAAACCAATCCTACGTCATTTAAAAATCCCCAGTTTTTAATTTCAATTTTTGTTTCATAAAGTAAACTCCTTGCAAAATTCATAGGAATGAAAAATTCATGTTCATCTCTACAATCAAAATCCAAAGCCTTAATACGTGCACCAAATTCCTTACATTTATCTAACATAAGCATAGCGATGTTATTCATATTTAATAACGTAGCCATCAATTCCCTATCTTTAATAAGTTCAAGTTTATTGGTTTCAATATATTCGAATATTTCGGCAAAAGCTTTAGTATTATTTATTATCTTGCTATCTATAAGCAACTTACCAATCTTTATACTTAGCTCAGACTCTCTGTCTAAACCAGTTGCCTTCCAGATAACTTCATCAATAATCATTTGCAGCCTTTTTCTCCATTTTTTTAAACTTATTTTTTTATTTTCTAACTGCCATTGGCTAAAGGTATGAAGCTCATAATAAATCCTTGGTATTACAGTCTTACCCCACTCAGCTATTTCAGGATTATTCCATACCTCCCTTGCCTCAGGAGAAAGGATACCTTCTTCTTTAACTCTTTTCAAAATCTCAAGCTCTTCATGGAGTTTTCCAAAATCGTATTTATCAAAACAGGTGTTTTCTTCTTCAATTCTTCCTCTGCTAATAAGACCGTTTCTACCCAACTCTTTGATAGGCGAAGAGTTACAACAGAACTGTCCCCTGTCCTCTCCCGCCAAAGCAACGATTTTGTCCTTGCGTCCCACTATCCCGATTGCGCTGGAAACAGTTTCCTCCTTCCAGTCTTGTGTCCCCAGAATTCCCGTCCCCAAAATTCCCCGTCCCCAGAATTCCCTTATGTCCCCAAAATTCCGCGAATTAAGTCTTGTGTCCCCAGAATTCCCGTTTATCGTTTTCTTTTGGATAAAAGGTAAAATTGAAGAGGAAGATCTTCTTTTGGCTTGAATGTAGCGCTCTAACAATAATGATTCATGGTTAGGTTCCTTCTTAGTTTCAGCCTTGTTTAGGTATAAATCATAAGCTATCTCTAAAAGCTTGTCCAAGCTATCAACGAAAGCTACATACTTTTCTTCTTCATTAATCCCCAGAATAAAGCTAAATTTCTCAAGCCACTTCATAAATTCAGGGAAATCTTTTCTATCCAAAGTCTCTGTGAGAAACTTTAATAAATAATTTTTCTTGCCCCCTTCTTGCTTTGCCGCATATCTAATTGCTTCCTGATTTTCTGATTTCCTAAATAAAAACCATAATCCCAGAAGGCCGCCGCAAGGAGTAGAATCTATTCTTTCCCCAAAAGCAGTTAAGTAATAAAAATTTGCTTCTGTGCCGAAAATAAGTGTTCGTAGATTTTCCTCGGACAATTCTTCTACTTCTTTTCTTAATGATGATTCTTCATTATCAAGGGTTCTTTCCCAATGGTCAAGTTCATTTAACCGATATGGAAAAGAGGCTTTTTTGCCTAATTGTAGGCGCAGAAGAAGATCTATCTGAAGGCCTTCTTTTGCAGATATGAGAGACTCTCTCTGGTAATGCCTTCCCCTGCTACAGGTAACCCGCGCACATCTATCCGAAGCAAAACTAATCTGACCAAAAAACCCTTCCTTGAGGAAAGAGGGATTATTCAAAATATCCTTGGCTGTAGAAATAACCTGAGTGCCAAAACTGTCTTTTCTATGCTCAATCCAATCGGCATTTTTATCATAAAAATCTTGACTAAAATCGCGGCTGGCAATCTTTAGATATAAATCGCTAGTAGCAGGGTCCTCAAGCACACCAATAATTATATAGCCTTCGCTAATTCCCTCTCCTGCTATACGCCCTGCTATTTGATTAATAAAAGACTCTATCTTTGGATGAAGAATTGCCTCTCTTGCTCTTCGTGAGCCAAGTTTGCTCCTTAGTTTTATTTTAACCTTTTCCATTAACTGGTCAAAATCTAGTTGTTTACCCTCCAATTCAAAAATTAAATCCGGCCTAGAAGTGCCAGAAGTAACTTTAACGAGAATAAAACGATCCTTTAGCTGAGTAAATAACCCCAAAGCTTCGCAAGCATGGGAATCTCCATTGGCTAAATGATATAAATATTCATTGATGAGATCATTACTCCTCATAATTGCTGTTTTCAACGCTTCAACTCCGCCAAAATGCGCCCTGTCTATAGCTGCTTTTCCCACATCATTGAGATATTGCTTATCTTTATGTGGACAATCGATCCAACGGCGAACCACCCACATGGCCAGGCCAGGAGTTCTCCCTTCATCACATTCACGCTGAGTATCCACAGGAAACCCTATTTCCCAGGCTATTTCTATTGCCTTAACTAGATGGTTTAAAAAGTCCCGAGTATATTTCTCAGGATCAACATTAGCACTACCACCTGTTTGAAAATGCCAGGCATAACAACTGACCTGAGCAGCAAAAATCCGTAACCAGAGAGCATTAATTCGAGGAATCAACTTAACTACTTCTTTGCGAACATAACCCAGTTTAATAAGCGCGGCTATCTTCTCCTTTAAAGGAGCTCTATACTCAGGAACCCCTACTTTAAGCAAGCCCTGAATTATTCTGTCTAACCGGCCATAAATTTGAGGATGCTCAGGACAACCGCCAATCCAGACAGCTACATTACCATGCCATGTACCCGTAGGAAGATAAGGAATCTTGGCTAAGCTAGGCATTTTTTCATCCTCTAATGCCTTTAATAACAGCAAAATCTCACTAGGGCTCATTATCAAAACATCATTTTCTCTCTTCAGGGCTAATAGTTTTTCCCGCCAGATCATTGCTGCCCCAACATAATTAGGCGCAAGATTCTCCAAATCAGTAAATTCATCTATGACCTTTAAATAAGGGGAATAGCCATATTGTTCTGCTTCATTTTTATCTATAGAAATATTAGCGCAACCCTTAACATGGTCAGCCATCTTTTTTGCCTCAGTACTATCAGGATACAATTCAGCTAAAATAGGTATATGCTCATAAGGAGTTTTATCAGTAACCTTGGGATAGCGATAAGCGCCTCCGTTCCAATCAATGTATTGATCTTGAAAAGCATAAGGACACAAAATAAACTCCCCATGTTTAGTATTAAAGACTACTGGCCGGACTTCATTTAAGGGTAAATTACTATTCCACTGCTTTATACGTTCAAAATGCTTTCTGCCCACAAATCCCATTCTTATCCCCTGCTTAGCCAAAAGCCCGGCATAATGCTCATCCATATACCCTTCAGCATTCCATATCCAGCTTAAGGGTTGATCATACTTTCTCTGGGCGTGTTCTAAGGCCAAATCAAGATGGCTTTCTACGTCTTGCGGCCGGCAAATTCCATCATAAACATCTATGCTCTCACATCTGCTCTCCCTGGCCGCCCTTCGCTGATCCATCAATGCCCCGGGAATTATGTGAGGGCAGATACTAAAATCAATCTGGCCAATTTCCCATTTATAGTATTCGCCGTATTTATAGGGGTTGTCTTCTCTAACTACTTGTGTTAAATCCCTGCCTTGTTTATAGGCCTCAGCCGCCTCAGGAGAGATAGATAAGAGTTTAACTAGGTTAGGAAAAATAGCCATTGCTTTAGTCATCTGGAAAACAAAATCTATACACGTCTGATTATCTTCGGCTAATTGAATAAAACTTTCGGTTTTTAAAACAGAACGAAAATCAACTTTTCTTTCAAAATAACCGGTTAAAGGATCTCGGGAAGAATCATCTTCAAAATAAATAGTTTTCTCTTTATTAAGCGGTAATCCTCCTATGCTTAAAGCAGCGCCAAAAATATCGCTGTTAAAATGAACAAGATTGTGCCCTAAGAGAAATGCTTTGGCTGCTTTTTTATCCTCCAAAGATAAATTTTCACTCTTAAGTTGGGAGAAATCTTTTTTAAAAAACCCTTTTTCAATTGGCGTGCTTTTCTCTGTTACTGGGTCTAACCAGGCATTATTCCAGAATTTAGCAAATGCCGGCCATTTTTTCTTGTAAATTGAAGGCATTTCCTGTGCTGCTTGCTGGGCATAACGTAAATCATCAATCGTCCAGTCTTCTACTGGTTTTAGGAATAATTCTATGTCTCTATCTAGCTTCCCCTCTTCAACCAAATCAGCGATAAGCTTAGCTTTCTCTTTATAAGAAAACTTCTTACCATCTTGGTTGCCTAACAAATCAAGAAGAGACTGCGTATATTCTTCTAATTCCGTAGAAAGAGTGTAAGAAATACTGTAACCAATCTTGACACCTTCCATTTCAGAGCTTAAAAACATTGCCAAAACCGGCAAATAAGCAGCAAAGTAATGTATTCTTGACCAGCGCGTTCCCCACGGTTGGTGGCTGTTAAGGATTAACTGATAAATTGCCTTTCCAATCCTATGAATAATGCTTTCATCATATTCACCGTTCAAATAGATAGCATGTAATCTTTCTTTTGGTTCCGCTGCTGAAACAACAGGAGAAGCAGTTCTCGTTTCTTGTGGTTTTGAAATTTCATAACAATATATCCCTTTTATTTTTCTATCTTGTATTTCTCTTAATTCAACCTTTAAGCTTCCAAATATCTTGTCAATCCTCCAAGGAGATACCGGCGCACTTTCACAAATAAGCATCATTTCTCCATTAAGCCCCCAAACAAGATAAGTATTATAAAACCTTGTATTTAAACAATCTCTCTTTGAACCTAAAGATAATTGCCCATATTCACCTAAAAAGGTATTTGCCCTTCCTTTCTTCCAATCAATCAAGAAAACCTTTTTCTGTTCTTCAGTCAAATTGCATCTTTTCTTTAAAATATTCCAAACTAAACATTGTCTCCTCTCCATTTCAGGGAAATGGCCTGCCGCATCCCATAAATAGCGATAAGTCGCTATCTTTGACTTAAGTGTCTTGATTACATTAGCATACATTTCTATATACCGCGTGAGAACCTTATCATTTCTACTCTTATATACATCCGCATGCCAGGTAGAAATTGAAAGAATAACTTGTATTTCATAAGTTAAAGCGGCAATTCTTTCTGCTGCTCTTTGAGCTATTTTATTATTTTTTCTCCATCCATGGGTAACTATTGCTACTCTAATATTTCTTTCATAACATGCCCCGATAATATCGCATAGGTCTTTCTTAGCCCAACAGTCATAGTAATCAGTAGGTTCAAAATTAAAACATATTGATATTTCTTTTATCTTTAGTTCCTTAAGTATATCTAAACGCTTCTCTATTTCAGAAAACGACAAACATTCAACTGAAATAGGAGCATCACAGAAACAAGTCAAACAGCCCCATTTACATCCAGAAGCAATTTGAAATACAAGCGGCCCAAGATCTAACAAATATTTTTCTTCTCTCTCTGGAGAAAACAACTGCTGCAATACGTTATATTTTAATAATATCGTTTCTACGCAACTACTTGCGGGAAAAGAAATTACA